>JAOUPN010000374.1 GCA_029879905.1 Nitrospira sp.
GGAGGAGAGTCAGGGAACCCGTACATGGTCGATCGCACGGGAAAGCCTTGTGCTTGTCGGCGTGTTGGTGGTGGTGATGATTCTCTATGGCGGACGGGACGTGATGCCATTCCCGTAATCAGTCGTCTCGTGGCACTCCGTCTCGTTGTAGGGCTGCCAAATTATGTGCTTCACCCGAGTTTCGCTAAGGAGGTTTCGAAACGTCACGCCATCTGGAATTCTTCTCTGCGCCTGTTACCTTTCACGTTTCACCTTTCACGGATTGAGAGAACGCCGCTGGAGGATATCGTCAGCATTCTCTCAATGTCCGAGAGGTTTTGAGGGCGCAGGTTGCTGACTGGTTTCCGGCACCGTCACCATCGGTTGGCTTGCCAAAAGAATGTAGCCGTGTCGTTTGAGGACCGGCTGAAACGTTGCCGCTTCTTTCGGTAAAGAATCCCGCAGGGCCTCTTGTAAGAGGATCATCGTGCGGCCGGGTTGTGCCAACGCTGCTATGAGTCGATCACGTTCATTTGAAGGAATAAAAATCACCTTTCGCTGTGAATAAAATGCGATCGATGGTCTGGTTGTTCCAAAGGCGATGAACTGGTCCGACGGATCGAGATTTACCCCTGCCGCATAGGCCAGTTCCTGCGGAGGCGCAATGGCATAACGATTGATACCGGGAATGACGGTGAAGACCGCGATGAGAAACACCGTTGCGACCGCGCCTCCTGCGATACCGAAGGCTGTTCCGCGCCGCTCCTCGCTGAGTCCGAAGTAACTGATAAGCGCCATGCTGAGCAGGACCACACCCGCTCCTACATAGGGGCCGATGCCCAAATGAAAGTCGACGGCCAAGGGGAATTCTTTCACAAGCTTGCCGGCAAATTTCGCATAGATCGTCGGGAGACAGGCGAATCCTATTGCCACGAGATACCCGACACCGGTGATGGCATGAATCGAACCGCGAATGCCCTTCGTATTCGGATCTTTGAGCGCTCTGGACCAATATAATGCAGCCAGTAAGGACGCAGCCGGAAACAGCGGGCCGATATAGTGCGGCAAGCGCGTCGAGGACAACGAGAAGAATATGAAGGTTCCGATCAACCACAAGGCGGCGAACCATTCCAATTCATCGCCGGAACGTTCCGTATCGTGCGAGCCTTGAGCACCGACCGTTTCGCCGGTCGGCTGATGCCGGGTCTTCCAGCTGGCGTAGGTTCGAGCGAACGCGGCGGGGAGCAAGAGACTCCAGGGGAAAAATCCCAACAGCAGCACCGGGATATAGAACCAGATGCCCGCACCATGGCCCTCCATCGGAGCGAGAAAACGCCCGACCGTATGCACCCTGGCTTGTGAACTGTAGGCATCACCGTGAATGGTCAACATGGCGGCATACCAGGGGGCGGCCAGGAGCAGGAGGACGGCGGTCCCGGCAAGGGGAAAGCCCCGTTGCCAAAAGATCGCCCAGCGGCGAGTGGCCGTGAGGTACAGCGCGGCGGTCAGTAGCGGGACAAGAAAGCCGACCGGTCCTTTTGTGAGGGTTGCAGCGGCCATTCCGACATAGAACCCCCATATCCAATGTCGTCCCGCGCCGGACTCATGAAGTCCCAGCCAAAATCCATAGAGGGACAGCGTGGTGAAGAAGATCAGTACGCTGTCGGTGATCGCCATGCGTCCCAATGCCAGTATTTCAATATTCAAAAGCAGCATCAGCGCACCGGAGAATCCGACGGCCGGGCCTCGCAGCCGGGAGAGAAAGAGGAACTGCATGAGGATCAACGCCACGCCGAATACGGCGGACGGTGTGCGCGCCGCAAATTCGCTGACGCCCAAGGCATGGTACGAAAGGGTCATCAGCCAATACACGAACACGGGCTTGGCGACGCGCAACTCTCCGTTGAACGTCGGCGTCACGAGATCACCGGAGGCGAACATCTCGCGGCCGGCTTCCGCATTCCGTCCCTCGTCGCGATCGGTGAGTCCCATGTCGCCGAGACCCGCAAAGAAGAGGATACCCGACAGGGCCAGGAGGACGGCGATCAGGACGAACGTATGAGGTTGTCGTTCAGAAAGCACAGGAGAGGCCTGTCGATTGGGTGATATTCCGCATGCGGGAACGGTTGACGCGACGAACGATCATGTTTATTTGGAGACCGATCCTTCCGAACCCTTGGGTCGGCCTGTGCGGTAGATAAACATTAAGTTGCGGATATAGACGACTGATCCGACGCTTTGCCCGGCGATGAAGACCGGATCCAGACGGTAAATCGCATAGGCCAGCGTGATGAGTCCACCGATCAGGCTCATATACCAGAATGAGATGGGGACTTCGCTCTGAGATTTCTTCTCGGAGGCGATCCACTGGACAACCCAGCGGCCGAAAAACAGCGCTTGGCCGAAAAAGCCGATTCCGACCCAAATAGTTTCTGTGCTCATAGAGACGGCGAGATGGGTGACGAGTGATGGGTGATGGGTTTCTTTTTTAGAGAGCGGATGAGACCAAGGAGCATTTTCCTGACTTCTTCAGCCTGAGTGAGGATGGTATCTGTGGGACGGAATCCGATTCGGGAAGCGAGAAGAAGCTGGGTTTCCAGCTCAGCGATCGATCCTGATGCGATATGAAGAAACTGGATGAACTCCTTTCTTGAATGTCTTGCCGCGCCTTCTGCGATGTTGCTGGGGATGGAGACTGCAGATCGCCGCAATTGCGCAGTGAGACCGTATAGCTCCTCTTTAGGAAATTGTGAGGTCAAGGAGTACACTTGCGTTGCTAGCTCCATGGCTTTCTTCCAAACGTCAAGATCTTTATGAGTGCCGATAGGTTTCTCGACCACCCATCACCTATCGCAGATCACTTATCACGCAATTTGTACCGCAACACTCGATTCATCATCCAACGTACGGCGATCAGGTCATAGAGGGATTTGAACAGTCGATTCCCCATCCCATATTTTGATTGGCCATGAATACGGGGGTAATGCCTGACGGGCACTTCGGTGACCGTAAATCCGTACATCCGCGCAAGCGCGGGGAAAAACCGGTGCATACCTTCGTACAGGCGAATTCGCTCCAACACCGGACGCCGAAACACCTTAAGCGGGCAACCCGTATCATGCATGCCGTCGTGCGTGAACATATTGCGAACGCGATTGGCAATTCGGGACGACAGCATTTTGACCAGGCCATCCTGCCGCTGCTGTCTCCACCCGCACACAAGATCGTGTGAGGATGTGAGGGGGAGGAGTATCAAAATATCTTCGCTGTCCTGCTGGAGATCCCCGTCGATCTGAACAATGATGTCGCCGGTTGATTGGTGAAACCCCGCCTCCAAGGCGCAGGTCTTTCCGTAGTTCCGATCGAAATGAAATACCTTGACCTCCGGATGCTGCGCCGCCAAGCGGTCCATTTCCTCGCTGCTGCCGTCGTTGCTGCCGTCGTCCACGAAGATAATCTCAAACGGTCGTGACCGTGAGTGCTCGTGTGAATCCATGACCTTCAACAGGCCTGCGACAAGAGGCGAAAGATTGTCCCGCTCATCCTTAATCGGGATGATGACGGAGGCCCAAGGCTTTGGCTGCGTCATTATACGTACAGGCTCCGGAGTCGTCCTCTGTGATGAATCATCACGGGCGCATTCTAGCCGAAGGTCGAGGGAGCGTCAAACAACAGGTGAGAATCCGGCGAGTTTTGGTCTCAGGGAGTCGGCGC
>JAOUPN010000375.1 GCA_029879905.1 Nitrospira sp.
CCGATCAGATCCGCCTTGTTGACCACGTTCTCATGGCATTCAGGATGGACGATGACCTTACCCTCAGGATACTGTTTGCGGAAATAGTCCACATGCGCGGGTTGGAACATCTGGTGCACACTGCAATGACCTTTCCAAAGAATCAGCTTGGCGCGCTTGATGGCGTCTCGCGTGTTTCCGCCGTTCGGCTGATAGGGGTCCCACACGATCATCTCTTCGCGCGGCACACCCATCTTGTTCGCCGTATTGCGGCCTAAATGTTCGTCCGGGAAAAAGAGAATTTTCTCTCGCCTGGCCCAACACCATTCGATCACCGCTCGGGCGTTGGTCGAGGTGCAGGTAATCCCCCCATGCTCGCCGCAAAAGGCCTTCAGCACCGCGGCAGAATTTACGTACACGGCCGGCGTGACCGTCTCTTCTACCGGAATGACACGGCCCAATGCCTCCCAGCATTCGTCGACTTGTTCGATCGCCGCCATGTCCGCCATCGAACAACCGGCGGCCATATCCGGCAGAATAACCGTTTGATTGGACCGGCTGAGAATGTCCGCTGTCTCGGCCATGAAGTGGACGCCGCAGAACACAATGTGGGACCGCTCAGACCGTTCGGCCGCAAGCTTGGACAGCAGAAGCGAATCACCGCGAAAATCGGCATGCTGAATCACTTCATCCCGTTGGTAATTGTGACCGAGGATCATGACACGATCACCAAGCGCCTGCTTCGCCGCAACGGTCCGGTTGTAGAGTTCATCCGCCGTCAGCGCCTGATAATCGGTAATCGGTCTCGGCAATGTCGTGGCGATTCTCACAATCCCCTCATCTACAAAATTTCGTCATTTTACAGACAGCAGCCCCATACATTCAATGAATGGTCTGAGGAAAGAAGGTGAAAAACGCACTTTCGACCCTGCGCTGCCAGGGACAGTGACTTCCCGCTTTTTCGTGACGCTTCAAGCTATTGCGCGCTATGAGGATGACCGGCCCCGTTTCACCAAGCAGACCATGGCTGCGTCCCTCGTCCCCCCACTCGCCTCATCTTGCAAGAACAGTCTATGCTGTATACAATACAGCATAGACTTCTCGCGGAGGTATCGATGGCGGTCAGATTAAACATCACCATGGACGAAGATATTTACGCGAGGCTGAAGAAGGAAGTGCCCCCCAAAAAAATCAGTGCGTTCATCTCCTCTGCGGTTCGAGCGAAACTCCATCCGGACAGGAAGGCTCTTGATGAAGCCTATCGTGCAGCCCGGAAAGAGCGATGGCGTGAAGAACTGGAGGACGACTGGAAGAATATCGATGATGACGGGTGGCCCACATGAGAAGGCTGCCTCGCCGGGGGGATGTCTACTGGGTTGCGTTGGATCCGACGATTGGGGCAGAAATCAAAAAAACCAGACCCGCCGTCGTCGTATCAAACAACTCCTGCAACACCTTCGGTTCTCGCGTGGTTGTTCTGCCGCTAACCGGCAACGTCGATTCCTTGTATCCAGGTGAAGCCATGGTTGTCGTCGACGGCAAGCCGGCTCGTGCGTTGGGCGACCAAATCCGATCGCTGGATAAATCACGGCTCCGATCAAGGATAGACACGGTCAGTCAGGATGAGTTGGCCGCCATCGACGAAGCGATCCGCATCAC
This sequence comes from Nitrospira sp., assembly GCA_029879905.1. Classification (GTDB taxonomy): domain Bacteria; phylum Nitrospirota; class Nitrospiria; order Nitrospirales; family Nitrospiraceae; genus Nitrospira_D. The sequence continues at coordinate 1,639 of JAOUPN010000375.1, forward strand.
ACTTGCCTTACGACCGTAATCTCTGCAGCGACTTCTCCGACAGGCTTTCTCCGATTACCCCATTTCTCTTCTTGCGCAAACCGCAGAGAGATTCGTTCAAGCAGAACCGAATATCCGATCACGATCCGGCGCTAAGACGAGATGTCTCACGCAATCCGTCAGCGACGTGCCACAGAACCCCTTCCTGCCTGCGCGGACGGGACAGCCTTACGTCTCTATGTGCACAAAAATGACTTCCGCCTCCTGCCTCTTTTTCCAACCCCGATACATCCCGGAACTAACCACCTCTCTTCGGCAGAAGCCCTACAAGCCAGAAAGTCTGATAGGGCCAATGGCCGATTGACATCATTTCATCACGAAGCATATGATCCCCTATCTATAGCTAGGGGAGCCCCGCGGCTGAGAGTCCGAACGATCGGACGACCCTCACAACCTGAACTGGGTAATACCAGCGTAGGGAAGCCGGAATAGAGCGGACGATGTGAGGATTCAGCCGTGCCTCCGATGGGAGGTACGGCTTTTTTATTGGGATAACGGCTTCAGTATCGCAGGATGCTCGAAAGGGCCGTCCAGCAAGAGACACCGAAAAGGCTATGGTCGAGGTTAAGGCTGAGGATACAGAAAGGCCGAATTGCCGTCTTGATAGTTTCCTGAGCCTTAGCCTGATCCTTGACCTTCAAAATGCCGGCGGACTTTTTCAGCAGCCTGCTAAGAAAGGAACTCCTTCATGGATGTCCAGACAGATACAAACGGAGCGGCAAACGGAAACGGGCACAACGTACCGACGTCCACATTAAGCACCGCCCCCTTTCCTGCTTCACGCAAAGTGTATGTGACCGGTGCCAACGCCGACGTGCGGGTACCGATGCGCGAGATCTCGCTGGCCCCCACCAAGTCCGCGAACGGGGGACCGTCCGTTCCCAATGAACCGGTGACGGTCTATGACACGTCAGGGCCATACACCGACCCGGCCGTCACGATCGACGTACGTCAGGGGCTGGCTCCCTTGCGACGTCCCTGGATCATGAGCCGTCAGGATGTCGACGAACTCCAGGCCGTCACATCAACGTACGGACGCATGCGTGCGACCGATCCCAAGTTGGCGGAACTCAGATTCAAACATATCCGGAGCCCCCTGCGGGCCAAACCCGGTAAAAACGTGACACAGCTGCACTATGCGCGAAAAGGCATCGTGACACCGGAAATGGAATTCATCGCGATTCGTGAAAACCAATCACGCGAAGCCGCCCGTCATGCAGCCTCTCAGAACAGTTCGAACAGAGCGACGACACAGCATCCGGGATTCTCTTGGGGGGCAAGTATTCCTCCGGTCATTACTCCGGAATTCGTCCGCGATGAAGTCGCCCGCGGCCGAGCCATTATCCCGTCCAACATCAACCACCCCGAAAGCGAGCCGATGATCATCGGCCGCAACTTCCTGGTCAAGATCAACTCCAACATCGGCAATTCTGCCGTCGCCTCCTCCATCGAAGAAGAAGTCGAGAAGATGATTTGGTCGATTCGCTGGGGCGCCGACACCGTGATGGATCTCTCGACCGGCAAGAATATCCACGAGACACGGGAATGGATTATCCGAAACTCCCCGGTTCCCATCGGCACGGTACCTATCTATCAAGCCTTGGAAAAGGTCAACGGCAAAGCCGAGGACCTGACGTGGGAGATCTTCCGAGATACATTGATCGAACAGGCCGAACAGGGCGTGGACTATTTCACGATCCATGCAGGCGTCCGCCTCGCCCACGTGCCCATGACCGCCACGCGACTGACCGGTATTGTGTCCCGAGGCGGATCGATCCATGCCAAATGGTGTTTGGCCCATCATCAGGAAAACTTCGCCTACACCCATTTTGAAGAAATCTGCGAAATCATGAAGGCCTATGACGTGGCCTTCAGCCTCGGCGACGGCCTCCGCCCAGGCTCTATCGCCGACGCCAACGATGAAGCCCAGTTCGCCGAACTCGAGACCCTAGGCGAGCTGACGAAGATCGCCTGGCGTCATGATGTGCAGGTCATGATCGAAGGACCGGGCCA
>JAOUPN010000003.1 GCA_029879905.1 Nitrospira sp.
ACCCGAGATGCCGTCCGGTAATGCCGGGGAATGACTCGATATGTTCTTGGATGCAGGGTAGTTGCAGGCGGGAAAGAAATCGACCGCCCTGATGAGGATCGATGTCCGCCTTGGCCCAATTGCCGGAATAGGGAAAATCCTCGCGAACGTTCGGGAGGTCTTGCAAGCTTCGCCACACTGCCTGGCCCATCGCCTCGCGAAACTCATGCCGTTCCTCCGCCGACCAAAAGTTCTCGACGACAAGGACGGGACTCTGCCGGAATGAAAATTCCGACAAGGCTTCAAGCGGTACGATCGATGGGGAGACATCCGAGAGACTGGCCACAGACTCCTCCTGTCAGTGAAGAAGGTCCGACATCCGACAGAATTTCTTATCACCCTGCTCACTCGAATGACAAGAGAACGGCAGGGGACTCCCCCCTTCATACGTAAGGCTCAATTTTCAATGGTACATGTTGAATGGTGAGTACTACGCTGTGGACCTCACCCCCAGACTCAGCAGTGAACATTCAACATTGAAAATTTCTGACTCGGAGACGTGAAGGCTGTCCCCATCGGATAGCCCGTCTGTACGTATTTTCACGAATTGCGTAACACGCTCACCGCAGTCTACATTTTCCACCCACTACTTGCTCACTCGCTCTCACGAAAGGACATACGATGCTGACCAAGCTGCCAGGAAGACTCTTCAGACGCACCATGCATTCCCTGCTCCTCGGTTTTAGCTTGGCCACCATCCTCATGACAACCACGGCCCCCTCTGCGTTTGCCATTCCGTCGGAGGGAGACTATGAATGGGATTCAGGGCCAACCATCACCGGAACATTTCACAGTAATGGGATCGACCAATTGACGACCTGGAACTTTATTGTTTCTGGAATCACTTTCACAGAACCATTAAATAACAATGGTATCGACGAGAATACTGCCTCACTATTTCGACAGACCGATGGACAGCTGACGTATTCCATCAGCTGGTATCCCGGAACTTACGGCAATGTTCAGGTGTGTGACATTACAGTTTGTGACCAACCCGTTCTAGTCGGGTTTTCCCGCGTCCCTGAACCCACAACGGCCCTGCAGTTAGCCCTCGGCTTGGGCTTGCTAGCCGGCGTGAGATATGGGATGCGTCAACGGCAGTCAGCAGGGCTGCAAATCGGGTAAGCCCCCTGCCGCCCACCGCTACCAGTAGGACACGTACATACCCAGAAGAACGGGACAGCCGCCAGGAGCAGGGAAGGGGGGCAGTCCCCTCTGGCGCCTCTGATAGTGAACGCCCACAACGCATGCCACCACGCTCTCATCATGGCCCAGGGTCGGCTCCATCCGGTGTAGGGGTCGCCACCGGTGGTCCAGACAGGTTCCGTCCCACGTAGCACAGTTCCTCCAGCCCAATTGGATTGCCCTTGGCAGGTTGGATCCTCCATTTACGGCGATCGTAGGGTGGCGGCGGAATCGACGGCCGCGTGTACTGGGCAATGACATGGATCCCCCCCCTCGGCCGGGCACGATGTGGAGATAACTGTCCCCGTGAAAGACAAAGAGGTAGAGAAGGGGCGCCAAATTGATATGGGTGACCGGGTACCATTCCGGAAACCAATACTCCTGTAATTCCAGTCCTCCTCCAAATCCCTTCTGTGCACGGCTTCGGAAAAATTCTTGCCTCGTGTGAGTTTGGCGCAATCCACGGTACGACACGTCAAAAAAGTAGAACGCATTGCTCTGCAGATCAGGATATCCGAAGACGTTCCACGTATGTTGAACGACGATGTCTTCTTTCCCATCATGATTGAAGTCGAGCGTGGTCCGATGAAACTGTTCGCTCGCCCCCTCATTCTCCTTCAACGGACTCTCCAACTCCTTCATCGGACGCCAACGGATCGACGCCATTCCTGGGTGCGCATCATAATTGAGCGGCCCCGCGTAATCCGGCTCAAGAACCGTGCTTCGTTCATTTAATTCATCCAGCACGATCTGGCACAGCTGATCCTGCTTACTCATGAGTATTTTGTACGTGGAGGGCGCGTCCTCTCCCGCTGTTGCCAGATCGGCCATCAGCAGCCAGAGTAGCCCCAACACCAGACCTGAACATTTGCGTAGGTATGTCATCCCACCACCCCTTCGTCGATCCTCACGGCCGTTAGTCCGTCAAGACACTCACACGCTTTGGTATCCTGCATGAGATGAGATACTCCGTTTATTCTGAACCGAGACTGGATTGGGCAATCCTTTGAACAAAACCACATCCGCAACCCAGATGAAGGCCATGGCTAGTTCCCCTCCTTCAAGGCCTTCAGATATTGATAGAGATCATCGTCAACTGGCTGATGGGGAAGGTCGTGATCGTCCGCATCTGTCGTTAACGACTTCCTGTTACGGAAAAAACTCTGATAGTCTTCTCTATCCATGACGAAAATGCGGCGATTGAATAGCGGAGATTTGCTCTGCAACTGTGCGTCGAATCGGAGTGCTACCCCATGCTCATAATCCACCACAAGAAACGTATTATCTTCGAGTGGAACGATATCGCCGAACATCGTGACCATCCGATACGAAAACGCCGGGGCATTATAGGGTTCACCCTCACACATCCCGCTCGGCACAAAGATTTCAGGATGATCCAATACATAGAACAGTATCTTGTGCGCCAGTTCATTCTCTTTGTGATCGCGGACCTTGAAGTATCTCCTATATAACGAAAAACAGTCGCTATTGCTCCAAGAAGCATGACTCTCAATTATTTTTCCATTTGGAAGCCTCGCTCTCCGCTTCTGACGAGGACCATCAATGTTTGCTGGAGGGGTGACCGCCTGCTTCCCAAAAAAGAGAACGCTCAATGTTTCTCCACGAGGGCTGATATCTTCTGTGGGCGTGGGGGTCTTGCTCTTGAGCTGATACGCTAGCTGCACCTCCCCATCCGGCAGAAGATCCGCCTGAAATCGATGGCTCATGCGTGAGGGAAACGGTGCGACCCACTCCCATACATCCGGATACGGGGGATACTTTTTGACGACGGCGGATTCTTTTTTCGTGTCGCCTGCCTGTGCCGGTTCCCCCGCCCACGCCGGCACCATACCCATGGCACAAACCGCCACTCCCAAAATCAGCGATACCACTCTGATTACCGCTATTCTCATCCCGCCATCCTTTCGCCAATCTTCACGGCTATTACGACATATACTCGCTCAATATTATGCAAGAGCCGTGAGTACTATTTCGCCATGCCCTTTCCTATGGGTTGCCAGCAACCTTTTTCGGGACACGCGGCGAATAGCCGCACATGAAGACCAAGCGATCAGGAGAGCCTTCAACAATTCGCTTCCGCTCCTCTTCCAGAGGATACCCCCAGAGGTCGAGCCGATAATTGCCAGCACCGCGGTGGAGATCAAACACGTAGTGCTGTCCACGATAGCGAATGATGCCCGAATAGGCTGGCGGCATATGTGGATCGCCTAGGGCATATCCTCCTCTGTTTCCTACGGGTAGCACACTTGGAATTTGACACGAGTCAAAGTCAAGGACTACATACTGTCCACCTTGATGAACTTCATCTCCTGGCAGGAGTTCACCATTTTCCCAAACCGGTTTATGTACCCAATGCTCCATGAAGATGACGGTTTCCGGTCCATCCGCCGGCCGATTGTTGAGATCCACCTTATAAAGCCGAACGTTGTCGGTGTAATAGATGGTCGGCTGAGGCGGGCCTTCGAATGTTTCTTCCTTGTTCAGTTGAAGGTTCGGACATCGCTCCAGGATGGGTTTCAGGACAGGGTCTCTATACTTCTCGGCCTCCAGCACGGGCTGAATATGGGTGATGTGCCGTTGAACTTGGAAGTCATTGAAAAATGCCTGACAGAATTGGGCATCGCGCAACGCTGCATACACCTCGACGACCATGCGTTGTGCGATCTTCTGGATTTGTTCACTGAGCGTCGAAGGCGCCTCCCCCCGCGCTAAGGTCGCTCCCGTCATGCCAAGAACTACCGTCACACACCCTGCCAGCATCCATGCCCTCACCGACGCTCTCCAGTGCTTTATCATGCCGTCATCCTTTCCATCGATCCTCACGGCCGTCGCTTCTTCAAGACACTCGCAGGCACTTGGGATTCATGCATGAGACGAGGAACCACTGACATCCATGGAGAGGGAAACAGGCGATTCAGAAATTCGTATGACTGCCGCTTGCATCCCCTCTCCCTCTGTTGAGGAAGAGGGGAAGAGTGAGGGTGGAAGTCATGGGAAGTATATTGAGATAGCAACGCCTGCCACCAGTACACCAATCTGCCACAGATCAGTGCACTACATCGCCTTGTTCATTCGCTAACGATTTTATGAGGACCATCTCACGTTTCAATGCCTCAAGATATATCCGTCCTCCAGTCGCTCAAGCGGCCGCCGTTTCGGCACCTCTGCCATGAAGTAGCAGATATCCTCAAGCCCTTCTAACCAGTGCTTAGGCAGACGACCGCCTGGCGTTTTCTTTACGTTCCGTGGCGGCAGCACCTCTCGCATATACTTCGCCACAATATGAACGGTAATACCCATATTACTGGGAACCTGATGATCGACATGCAAATACGTGGCATCTTGAAATCGAAAGGGCGTGATGAAGACCGGAGCATCATTGCGCTCGTCTAATCTGAGATCCATGTTTGAATCAGGAAGGTTCCTGAGGTAATATCCGGGCAAATCCAGCAAGCCTGTGCCAACATTTCCATGCTGCTCATAAATATCTGAAAAAGTCCGAGCAGATTTGTACCCGACATACGCACCGTCAAACATCCAGAAATACTGGCGTGTGGTATCCCATCCTTCCGGCGAGTTCCAGCAGAGGCTACGCTTTACAACCACATCGATCGTGCCATCATTATTGAGATCAAATTGCGCCCAGCGCACCAACTCGCATTCACCATACTCACTAAACCAGTCTTGAATTTTCGGCATTGGACGCCAATCGATGACGGGGGTCATCTGGTGTGTGCGAAACCGGATTTCTCCATCGTATTCGCGCATGTCATGATTCAGCTGTGAACGGACCGTCTCGCACAATTTATCATCCTTACTCATGACCGGTTGATACTGAATGGTGGCCCCCGCTACCCCCGTGAGAACCAGCACATACACGAGAACCAGCCCGCTCACCTTCATCTGTTGCATTGCCTTCCATCCTTGAAAGAATAAAGAGACCGGCTACTGTTTCTGACGTCTCCCCTGCCTATCCGCGTACGGTTGCCACCATCAGCATATTGCCATTGCATCGTGTCTCCCCCCTGCTTGCCTTACGCCTTCTTGTTTCACTGCCGCGCCTCATCTTCTGACGGGGACAGCCCCCACGCGCGGTCGCGGGGAAGGGGGGCAGTCCCCTGGGCTCGCCTGAACGGCTGGTTCGGCGCGATACGGCTCCACTTTATCTCTATTCCTATGTATGTGGTAGTGAATCGTGCGAACGACTCAGACATTCGGATGGGGACCAGACCCCACGCCTGCGGCGGGACTCGATCCTCCGACATCCGGAGCGGGGAAGGGAGGCAGTCCCCTAGTTGTTGCCCTTCCCCTCTTGACCATTGCTAGACACCCATCCGGTTGGCAATTGGAGCATTCCGGCGTAGAATTCGCCATCAGGTTTTGAGACATGCTTGGAGTGATCCCCATGAATGATCCCCTCGCCGACCATCTGTTGCCGCTGGCCCGGAAGTATCTCTGGTGGATGCCACCGGACGAGGCGGTCACGATGCCTGACCGTGTTGTGGCACAGGTGATGAATCTTGGTGATTATGACGACGTGCTGCTTATAACCTCGGTTGTGGGCGAGGCCGCGCTCTGCCGAGTGCTACAGCAGGCCGAGATCGGGCAGTTTTCGCCGAAGTCATGGGCCTATTGGCACTATCGCCTTGGACTCGCCGCTCCTGACCACGTCCCCCCCATGCCCACCAGGACCGTGGCATGATGCACCGTTTTGTCCCTTGCCTCTCGACTCTCCCGCCCGCACAACGACAGCTCTGGCTCGCGCTTCGACCCGCTCCGAACCTGGGCCTGGTCTTGTATGGCGGGACCGCAATCGCCGTACGATTAGGGCATCGGCCATCCGTCGATTTCGACTTTTTCACAGATCAGCCGCTGGACAAGCCGGCTCTGTTTGACGCTTTCCCCTTCCTCCGCCAAGCCACGGTGCTCCAGGATACCCCGAATGCACTCACGGTCCTCATCAAGTCGGAGCAAGCCGCGGACCAATTTGTCAAAATCTCATTCTTTGGGACCATCTCGTTTGGACGGATAGGAGAACCGGAGATGACCGATGATGGGATACTCCAGGTTGCATCACTCGACGATCTGATGGCAACCAAGCTAAAGGTCGTCTTACAGCGGATCGAAGCAAAGGATTATCAAGACATTGTCGCGATGCTCGCAGCCGGGGTGGATCTGTCCAAGGGGTTAGCCGGAGCCCGCGCCCTGTACGGCCCAGCCTTTCAACCCAGCGAAAGTCTCAAAGCACTGGTTTACTTTGAAGGAGGCGATCTTCATCGTCTTTCGCTAGATGAACGTATGAGCCTCATCCAAGCAGCAAGCACGGTACGGACTCTTCCCCTCGTAACCATCCAATCACACCATCTCGCCGCTAACGACAGGGGCTGACCGCCAAGATCCCTTCATTTCCTTCGTGGTGCAGGAGGAAGTCGGAGTGGCTGTTGCCGGACGATCTAGGCCCCACCGAGCCTCGGCCGGGAGAGGAAAGCGGAAACTGCGAGTCAGCTGGGAATTTCAGAAGGCTTGAGGCCGAAACGGTCACTCGTAGAGATATCGTGCGATAGCTTCCTGCAGGACACCGGCATGCCAGTTTCTTACTTACTCAGCACAGGGTTCTGAAGAGCTCAAAATACAGAGGGGCTGCCATTCTGCAATGGCAGCCCCTCGTCAAAACGACCGACCGAGCATATTACCAGCGATCGCGCTTATCTCCCCCTCTGCCACCGCCGCCGCCGCCAAAACCGCCGCGGCCGCCTGTGCGTGGCTCCTGAGGACGCGCTTCATTGACAGTTAAAGTCCGGCCGCCCATTTCGGAGCCGTTGAGCGCCGTGATGGCCGCTTGGGCTTCCCCATCGGACGACATTTCCACAAAGCCGAAGCCTCGGGATTGGCCGGTAAATTTGTCCGTGATGATCCGTGCGGACGCCACGGAGCCGTGGGCTGCAAACAAATCACTCAATTGCTGTTCGGTCGCCGAATAGGGCAACCCACCGACATAGATTTTTGAACCCATCGGGGTTCCTCCTTATAGATAAAATGATGACATTGTCTTGAACACGAGAAACGGGGGGAAGGAACGGGCCGAAGGCGCGATCGCATGCAGCGACTTGGGTCTGACTTCCAACGAAATTCCCGGACAAGGCAACATCGACTATTTGGGTCTACACTTTGAATCGCTCTCCCGCGAGACCCGGTACGGTAGAGTGGCGTGTACTCTAGCACAGTATTCTGGAAAATTACAACATTACTCGCCAACTCGGACAAGTAGTCCTTGGTCCTTACAATACGCAAATGTCCGGTAAAACCAGCCAATGACGGCAACCAATAGCAACCCGTTGAGCCCCACAGCCCATGCCAGACTGGTTCCCGGAGCACCGCCCCCTCCCAAAACCGCCCGCATCCCCTCGAAAATATGGGCGGCAGGATTCATCCAGGCGACCGATTGCAACCAATCAGGCAAGACCTCCATGGGATAAAAGACACAGGAAATAGGCTGAAACAAAAACACCATGCTCCAGGCTAAGACCTCTGCTTCCTGCCCAAACCGCATAATCAGGGAAGTCGTAAACACTCCGATCGCCCAACCGGTGATGACCAAATTCACCACAAACGGGATGATCCATAGGCCAATGACCAACACATTATACGAGTAAAACAGTAGCGCACACACCGTCATCACAAGCGACACACAGGCGACCTTGAAGATACTCATGGCCATCGTCGCTGCGAGAAACTCTCCAGGATTGAGCGGGCTGGCGAACAGATTCATCAAGTTTCTCGCCCAGATCTCTTCCAGAAACGAGATGGTAATCCCCTGGTGAGATCGGAACAACATGTCCCACAAAATCAGCGCTCCAAGGAAAAAGGTGACGAACCCGGGGACCTCCTGCTGGTGGCGAGCCAAATACATGGTAATGAATCCCCAGATGACCAGATCTAAAAACGGCCAGTAAAAGATCTCCATGATACGGGGCAAACTGCGACGATACAGATACAGGTGCCTGGCGAGTAACGCATAGATGCGATGGAGCTTCATCCACAGCCTCCGGATCCGTGCCCCGGTCCATCACCACATCCGCCGCTGCATCCGCCACACGCATGTTGATGACCAAGCAACTTGTCCCTCAACTGCCGCACCCCCGCGACCATATGCACGACAGCCAATTGTCCGTCCGGCGCACGGCGTAATCCGAATCCGGCAAGAACCAGAGGAACGACGCTCAGCCCTCCGACAAACTCAAGCCCGGGCACCTGGCCGACTCCACGCCACCACAAAAGTACCGCAATCATCGCGAGAGGAACTCCGGACGCAGTCAGAGCACTCAACAGGATCTGGCTATTGCACGTTCCCCGTTGGAACCCGACCGCTCCAATGACGAGCCAAAACAATCCCCAGCAGGTGCTGACGCCAAGTCCGCCCATCAACAATCCTGCACCGAATTCGATCCACGCCTGCATCATCGTCTCGTCTCCACACGAAGCCGTGCCTCACGCGCCAATTTAAGAAACACCTCTTCCAAATCTGTTTGGCCGAACCGATTCACAATTTCCTGGGCGGTTCCTTCCGCCACGATCTTGCCGTGTTGCAGAAAGATAATGCGATCGGACATCTCTTCCATCTCTCGCATATTGTGGGAGGTATAGAGAATGCTCAATCCCGACGTTCTGCGTTCCTCTTTCAGTAAGACCCGAATCTTCTCGGCGATATCCGGATCCAGGCTGGCTGTCGGCTCGTCGAGGAAGAGAATCTTCGGTTCCGTCAGAAATGCCTTGGCCAGGGTCAGCCGCGTCATTTGGCCGGACGACAGCTTCCTTGTCACTTTGTGCTGAAAGTCGTTCATCTCCAATTTTTTGATGATCGCATCCACACGCCGTGCAATATCCGACAAACCATACAACCTTGCGACCACCCACAGATTTTCTTCGACGGTCAGCGACTGCGGCATCGAGATATACGTCGATGAAAAATTGACTTGTTGGAGAATCGCTTCACGATTCGTCGCCAGGTCCATCCCGAACATTTGAATCGATCCTGTCGTCGGCGTGACCAATCCCAACAACATTTGGATGGTCGTCGTCTTTCCGGCTCCGTTCGGCCCCAGTAAGCCCAGTATTTCACCGGGCTTTATCGAAAACGAAATGCCGTCGACGGCGGTAAAACTGCCGAACCGCTTCTGCAAATTGGTAGCCTGCAGTACAGGAATCATCATAGATAGGGGTTACAACAGGTCTGCGATTTTGTCCGAGATATGGCAGGTATCGCACCTGCGGTCCAGCAACTTGCCACGATATTCGGTTTTCCCATCATGACACCGAAAACAGTCAGCCAAGGCTCTTTCACGAAGAGAAGACCCTTCCGGATGATCAGGATACCATGGTTTGTCGTCCGCAGCGACATGCCCCCTTGGAATCACGGTCGCATACCCCTTAATCGGCCGATCATGCACGACACCAGAGTGACAGGTCGTACATCCTTCCCCCCGGCCTCGTTCCCTAAATGCCTCCATATGCTTTCCGTGACTCATAATGAGGCCGACATCGTTCACCGGCGGCGGCAGATCCCGTGCGGCGACCTCGGACACCCGCACAATGCTCCGATGACAACTCAGACAGCGGCCGGAATCGACCGTGGCTTTCAAATTATGCGCATCAGGTGGATTGCCGAATACATACTGCACCGAATCCCGCACTCCCGCCAAGACCTTGTCCTGCAACCAGCCCTCAATACCAGGCCTCACATGGCAGGCCACACATGTCACGTCCTTATGCGATGACGTGACCCAACTCTCATACGAAGGCGCAATGGTGTGACAGCCGGCACAGAATTCAGGCTGGTTCGTCATCGGAACGGCGGCGGCACCAAGCGCGACCGCTCCGACCACGACACTCACGACGATGGGGATGTTAGATTTCCATCTCATGCTCTGATCGAGCACTACGGGGGAAATGCGTCATAATGAGCGAGGCCACGGCGGACACATCATCAAGACCAAATGCCGGGACATCGAGATCAATCGGTTTATCGGATACCACGGCCAACAAACCTTCCGTCGAAAGGGGGACCTCCCCGAACCGGTCACGAATAATCACGATCTTGGGGTAGCCCTCGTGTTTCCATCCTTCCGCGATAATCAAATCATAGCTCTCGTCGAGAAACCGATCTCGAACTTCTTCGACCGTCGGCTGATCCGACACATCGGCAAACAACGCCATGCTCCCCTTTGATAGAACGGCAACGCTGCTCGCCCCTGCCCGTTTATGCCGCCAACTGTCCTTGCCTTCGGTGTCCAGATCGAACCCATGACCGGCATGTTTGACCGTGGCCACCTTATACCCGGCGCGCACCAATTCGGGGATCACACGTTCGATGAAGGTGGTCTTGCCGCTGTTCGAACGCCCGACAAAACACACAATGGGGATCGACATATTGATATACGGCCATCGGTCACTCGTCATCGGTCATTGGGAGAACACGAACTCCTCTCCCCTGACGCACAACGAATGACGAGGGGCTCCTTCTTTAACAACAAAATGTTCGATGACCGCCCGAATGCACATGATCCGTTTGTGCCGGCCAGGCCTCGCCGCTTAACAGTTGAACCGATACGGAATCCCCCGGATTCAACCGTTCGACCTCAGTCGGCACATCGATCAAGCAATTGGCCTTCACCATCGAGGTCAGAATTCCTGACCCCTGATCGCCTGTCGTCCGGACCTTAAACACACCATCTTCACGAGTCAGAACCCCACGCAAGAAATGGCGTCGATCAGTCCGCTTTGAAAATGGTTCCTGAAATACCGCCTCAACAACAGGGCGGCCGTAGCTGCGACGCCCGCTCATCTTGAGCATTGCGGGTCTGACCAACTGTTCGAACGTCACCATCGAAGAAACCGGATTGCCCGGAAGCCCGAACGCCAATCTGCCGTGAATTTTCCCGAATGCGAGCGGCTGCCCGGGCCTGATCGCCAATTTCCAGAAATTCATCTCGGCGCCGATTTCCTGAAAGACTTCCTTGGTAAAGTCGTAATCCCCCATCGAGACTCCACCGGACAGCACCAAGATATCCGCACTCAATCCCTGTGCAATCTTTTCTTTTAACGCGTCCTTCGTGTCCCTGGCGATACCCAGCAACAAGGGAATCCCTCCGGCTTCCTGCACGGCTGCGGCGATCCCATAGCTGTTCGAGTTGATGATTTTTTCATCGCTGAATCGTTCGTCGAGGTCCGCCAACTCATCGCCCGTCGAAAGAATCGCCACGCGAGGCCGCTGATAGACAAAAAGAAACGACTTTGCCAGCACTGCCAACATCCCGGCTTCACCAGGTCGGATGTGCGTCCCCTTCGCGATAATACACTCACCCTTCTTCACGTCTTCACCCTGTGGACGGATATTGGCGCCTTGGGGTTCCGGCTTCAGAACGCGCACCATATCCGGAGTCTGCTCCGTATCTTCCACTTTTAGAACCGTATCCGCCCCATGCGGCACCGGTGCGCCGGTCATAATCCTAATAGCTTCTCCGGACCCGACTGTTTTCGAAGGCATTTTCCCGGCAGGCACATCTTCAATGACCCGCAATGTGACGGGCTTCTGCACAGCATGCTCTTGCTTGATATCTTCCCAGCGGACGGCAAACCCATCCATCGCACTGTTGTTCCATGGAGGATTATCCCGTTCAGCGACAATATCTTCTGCAAGCGTTCGGCCGAGCGCGTCAAGAATCGACACCTTCTCGACTCCCAACAACGCGGTCGAATCAAGCACGATTTTCTGTGCCTCATGAAGGGGAGTCAGTTGGTGCATGGGGTTTCGTCGGTTAGCCATTTCAGCCTTTCCGTGACGCAATGTTCAGCAATGAGCCGCTTTTCTTGCAGAACGTTTCGACTTGGTTGGCGATGTGATGGTACGCTTCGGCCGTCGCCGTATCCGAATTGAACAACGCGAAGGGCTCTCCCGCATCGGATTGCGTGACCACGTCAGGATCCAACGGAATACGTCCCAAGAACGGCACCCCCATGTCATGAGCGGATGCCTCACCGCCCCCCTTCCGAAACACATCCACATGCTGATGGCAATGCGGACATTCCAAACCGCTCATGTTTTCGACGATTCCGACGATCGGCACTTCGCTGTCCTTGCAGAACGTGACCGACTTGCGCGAATCAAGCAATGCCACCTCCTGCGGGGTCGTGACGATCACGGCACCGCTCACCTTTCCGAGTAAATCGATCGTCGTGACAGATTCGTTTCCCGTCCCCGGCGGAAGATCGATGAGCAGAAAGTTCAAATCCTGCCACTCAACGCCGCCGAGCAATTGGTTCACGAACTCATATTTGTATGCATCGCGCCAGATAATCGGATCATCAGAGTTTTGCAACAGAAACGACATCGATGCAATTTTGAGATTGTACGCTTGAAACGGGATAATCCCGCCGCCCGTGCTGATCTTGAGCTTTTGGCCCTCCGCTCCCACCATTTTGGGGATGTTGGGTCCGTGAATGTCCAAATCACAGATACCGACATGCCACCCCTTGAGTGCAAGACTGACGGCGATGTTCGTCGTACACGTACTCTTTCCCACCCCGCCCTTGTTGCTCATGATGAGTACTTTGTACTCAATGCGCTCCATCCGCTTGGACACAAGCCATCGGCTATGCCCTTCTCTATCCTTCTGGCATCGTTCAGTCTCATCGCATATGGCGCACGCCCACATATAGGTGCACACATCGTCGCTTCCGCCGCCGCTGCTGATGATATTCAATTCACGTCCCATAACCTTTATCCTTTTCAGGGAATGTCTCGTTGCGTCCGACTACCGCCGACGGTCCGACGGAGGCACCCCCAAATACTCACCTTCCGAAGATTTTCTTATCGCTGACGGCCCCGTCGCAGCCACGGCCACTGCCGGGACGCCTGACTCCTGATCTTCCGCAGACGGCTTCTTCCCGAAAAACTTGGCGCCGAAAATTCCCACTAAGTATAGAAGAAACATCGGAATCGCCATGAGACTCTGATTGAACGGATCGGGAGTCGGCGTCAGAATCGCGGCGATGATGAAGGATCCCAAGAACGCCCACTTCCAATATCGAATCAACAGCGGCGCATCCACCCACCCTAACTTCGCCATCAATGTCAGCGCCAACGGAACTTCGAAAATCAATCCGAACACCAACAAGAACCACAGAGCAAACCCGACATACTGTGCAATCGAAATCTGCGGAATAAACCCCGCATCCACCCCGTACGAAATCAAAAAATTCAACGCAAACGGGAGTACGAAGAAAAATGAAAACCCTACGCCCAAATAAAACGCCAACGCACTGAAACAGGCGAACGGCCCGACGAACCGGCGCTCCTGGACATGTAAGCCCGGCACGACAAACCGCCAAATTTCATACAAAATATAGGGCATCGCCAACACGACGGCAAAGAGTCCTGCAACCTTGACGTTCTGCCACAGTGCTTCAGCCGGCGCGAGGAACACAAACGGCACGGTCGGGAGATCGGTCGGTTCCCAGGCGAGTTCGCGAGGAACGAACATGTTCTGTAAGGGGATACGCAGCCATTTGACGAGTGTATCTGCGTAGAAAAATGTTCCGACGAAGATGATCCCCGTGACAATAACCGTACGGGTCAGTCGCACCTGGAATTCTACCAGGTGCTCCATCACCGGCATCTTTTTATCTTCCAGCGGCGTGAATACAGAATCCTGCAGCCACTGATTGAACTGTTTCAGCACACCCCCTCACCCATACGTATTCCATGAAACCTTGGCCCACACGGTCGAACCTTATCCATCGACAAATTATGCCTCTCTACGGCAAGTCCCCCATGACCCTTATCGGACCCTCAGCCGTCCTTGCCGTCCGATGTTCGCCGATGAAGACACTTCGGCACGTTGCCTATAGGCTCCGTGCCGACGAAGCGGAAGGCACCTGCCCTATATTCTTGCACAGCATCGCCCATCCTCCGTTTCGGACGACCGAGGAGGATGGGCAACCGTGGCTCTCTGTAAGAGTCGCTGGATTTTTACCACTCTCTTACTTTGGGTTCACCGCCACAAACAAGCTGTTCCCCTGCCGGTTGACCAGCAACACGGCCAATTCCTCTTTCTTTATCTTCTTGGAGGCGTTCTGATAATCCTCCAGCGTCTTGACGGTCTCATGATTCACTTCTTGAATCACATCACCACGCTGTAAGCCGGAGGCTTCTGCCTCACTGCCGGGTTCCACTCTGGTAATGACGACCCCCTCCGTTTTGGCCGGGATATTCAGTTGGCTCATCAGCGCATTATCCAGTTCTTGAACACGAAGAGATGCCAGCACGTTGTCCGGAGGCTTGACCTTTTCACTCCGTTCCTTGGACGGCGCCGGCTCTTTTTTCGCAAGCACTTCATCCGAAGGCCGCTCGGCAACCTTTATCTTAAAGGTTTCTTCCTTGCCTTCACGCAGTACCGTGACATGTGCGTCTTTTCCCACGATCGTTCGCGCCACAAGATTTCTCAACTGACTGACGCTTTGAATGGCTTTCCCGTTAAATGCCACCACAACGTCACCGCGCTTGATTCCGGCGGCATGCGAGGGACCGATTTCATTGACGTCGCTGATCAGCACCCCTTTTCGTTGTTCCGGCAATTTAAACGACTTCGCCAATGCCGGGGTAATCTCCTGAATGGCGACTCCCATCCACCCTCTCACCACCTTCCCTGTCCGAAGGAGGCTGTCCACGATATCGACCGCAATACTGCTTGGGATTGCAAATCCCACCCCCTCCGACCCTCCCGTCCTCGAGAAGATCGCGGTATTAATGCCGATGAGTTCGCCGTTCATGTTCACGAGCGCTCCACCTGAATTGCCGGGATTAATGGCGGCGTCGGTTTGGATGAAATCCTCGTAGTCCGCAATGCCGACATTCCCACGTCCAAGTGCGCTGATAATACCCAGCGTCACCGTCGATGTCAGACCAAACGGGCTCCCCACCGCCAACACAAGATCTCCGACATGCAGTTGTTCATAGTCCGCCCACTTCAAAGACACCAGATCCTTCGCTTCAATCTTAATCACCGCCAAATCGGTTTTCGGATCAGTCCCGATGATTTTGGCGGAAAACTCTCTCCGGTCGTTTAAGGTCACGGTAATCTGCACTGCCCCTTCCACGACGTGATTATTCGTGACGATATACCCGCTGGGGTCTACGACCACGCCTGATCCGGCGCTTTGATCCGGACGCCCGTGCGGTGAGGGTGGCATCGGCGGTGGGATCGGTGAATCCTCTCCGCCGGGCTCTCCGCCCGGCTCTTCACCGGGAGGCTTGCTAAAGGGTCCACCAGGAGGAACACCCCCGCGACGGCGTCCCCGTTCCCCTCCTCCGGTTACGGCGATATTCACGACAGCCGGCGTGGTGTTTTTGACGATTTCAGAAAAACCTTGCGCAAACGCCGGCGGGACTCCCGCGTCCGCAGTAGATGCCCCGTTTTCAAAAGCAGCTAAGGCGGATAGCGCCAACAGCACGCCCCCGCCGATCGACCATTTGAACGTTTGCTGACTTCGCTTCACCATGGATAGGATCCTCCAAAAGATGGATGTCACCCTGACGATAATGCCAGGAGCAAGCCGCTCCCTTCCCCGCACAGCCAGAATACTCACCGACAATCGGTATCTGTCGAACATGACATCTTACACCAACCTTTCCTTGAGCTTCAAAGAGGAAACACCTCCCCACCTCTGCCAATTATCGCGATCGGCGGTTGCTTTCACGCTATGTTTTCCAGTACGGTGGCGCCAACCTCGACAGGGTTCAAGAAGGTACCGTGAACGCATCATACCAAACATTGTTTTCACAAACACGGCGCCGCACCTGCTTCCCGCTCATGATCGGATGCACGGCCTTACTGGTTGCCGGATGTGTTCAACATCTGGAGTTCCCGGAAATGCCCCCACCCCTTCCCCATACGGTAAAAGTTGAATGGCCGCCGTTGATCGCACAACAAACCCTGTCCTACACCGATTCCTGCGGTCTCCCTGGCATCATTCCGGTCGGCCGACAGGTTGTGGACGCCTTGCGGGAAGCCTCCAGCCGGACATTCACAACGGTCCTCTACAACGAGGAGACCGACCACACCGTCACGCCGAACCATACCATCAAACTTGATGTGCGTGACTGGGCATTCACACTCGACAAAGACGCATTATACGACCGAGCCCCTGCAATCCTGCGCATGACCGCAACCGCGCGAATCTATGACGAAACGGGAGCCTTGCTGCGAGAAACCGAGTTTAAGGTAAACCGCATGGAGCGATTACGGCTCGAACGAGCCAGTAGAAATTGCGATTACATCATTGATCCGTTTATTCAGGACACCGCCGTCGAATTAGCGTCGAAGCTCTTCCTCGACACCAGAATTGCATTCGGAGATCAACCCCCTTCATCTCCGATAACCCAAGATGATATGTCCGGAGAATCGAGCGGGGGCTCTTCGGTAGAATCTTCACACGGTACCGCACCTTCCGCCTCGCCTGCACTTCGATTCAAAGCCATGCTGCTTGACGAGAACAATAATTTGGTTTTGGAGGGCGGCGAACATGTACGTGTGCGAATCGATGTAGTAAATACCGGCTCGAAGACCGTCCATCATGCCTCGGCATCAATCACAGGCACACCGTCGATCATGGGCCAATTCCCGACCACGACCCTGACCATTCCGCCGCTGCAACCCGGGCAAACGAAATTCCTCGAATTCGTGGCGACGCTTCCACCAACCAATATGCCACAACAGGCCGAAATCCACGTCTCGGTAACCGAATCAGAAGGATTCACTGCACCTTCTCAAATCCTTTCATTGACGATTCACCCGGCAGGAACCAGCACAGACAATCGCGAGTCGATCCCCCCACGACCCTAACCCATCAATAATACACACAAATCTATCAATATCGATTCCGACACACATCGAGACACAGAGCGTTCGCCTAGACAACACTACACGGCAAATTTCTGAAAAACAGGAAATATGCAGAACGAAGCGATTGAATTTTTTCTTCAAGGGGTGTAGTCTTCGCTCGAATTTTTTGACTAGGGGAGCAATATGACGAAGACAGCTGAGCAGGCCATTATCGAGAAACTTCGTGAGCTTTCTCTGGAACGACAAGCTGAAGTCACTGACTTCATAGACTTTTTATCCCAACGCGAATCTTCACATTTCGCGCAAACGGCACTGACGACCCTCTGGGACAAGCCGGCTGACACCGAATATTACCGCGCATAAGCTGCACGCAGGCGTGAGATTTCCCCTCTCCAGCAACAAGGTTCAGCCTGTCGCCACCATCGGAGAGATGGGTGCCGGCCATACACCCATCCTCCTTTTCTGATTGGTTCAAATAAACCTTTCGGCGACCACCGGTGACGCTCCATAACTTGCACCGACTCCGCTGAACAACTTCATCCACAACAATCTCATCGTCGTGTAACTCGGCATAAAAAAAGGGTGAGGAGTTGTCTCCTCACCCTTTTTTGAACTGAGAACGGTCTTCAAGACGATTACTTTTGGCAGAAGCTCCGCTCGTAGTTGATGATGTTCCAGCCTTCTTCTTCGGTGATGGCGGCCGGAATCAAGGATACCATGCCGGTGCCGGGGCTGCCGTTCTTGAGAACCCACATCAGCTCGCCGTCTTTCCGCTTCTTGTGGAATTTGCAATTCGTGAAGTCGCGCGGGCTGGGGTTGAGCATAGCGCCGGCGGGACCATTGCCCTTACCATCCTTACCGTGACAATTGAAACAGGTCCCCTTGCCCTCATACAACGCCTTCCCCTTGGCGATGCTATCTGCCGATGCTTCGATCGGATTTTCCAAGGCCTTGGCAGCGGCCATTTGATCCGCCGGAACGCGAGGCTTTGTCGGGCTCGCTTCTTCGGCACCGACCACCGTGGCCGACAACAACATCAGCGCTGCGCTGATTCCCAAAAATCTAGACAGGTACCCCATCACGCATCCTCCTTATATGTTGGATATGTTGCACACACCACACATGAATTCGGCACGAGGCCGCCGGTAAAAAACTCGCATTATGGACAAAGGTCGAAAAACTTTTGAACTATACCAATGCTGCTGAATTGCTGTCAAGAAATCGGTTTACCTGCCAGCCCCCCTACGAATCCTGGGTCAAAGAACATCTCTTACGGCAAATCTCCGTAAGTAAGACCTGTAACCATAGGATCACCCAACAGATTTGCCCGATTGGTCGAAACGATACACGAGGCTCCTGAACCGAGTCTAAATGATCTGACGACAAATGAGGACCAGTGTGAGCAGATACAATGCGATGGGGGCCTATCGTTTGAGGACAATATCACGTGCGACTTTTCCGCTTGGGCCGAACGGCTTTTGAGGCTGTCCGTTCAATTCCGCTTTGACACCGCCGGCATTGCCGAGCGTCAAGACAAACTGATCCTGGCCTTTCCACTGGGACTTCTCCCCCGGCCTCAATAAGGACTCTTGCGGGCTACCGTTGTCGATCTGCACGACGACCCAACTGAGTTCGGTTGCCTCCAAATCCAGCACCAGTTGGTTATTGTCGGCAGGCCTATTGCCTTCGAGAGAAATCCCTCCCAGCGGCCCGTCTGCCCCTGGAGAAGATACTGACACTGTCTGGGATTCTTGACCGGATACCGAAATCGGTGGAGGGGTCGGACTGGGATCACGGCCCTCTTCCACTGATGCCTGGGATGGCAGCGTGACAGGAGCCTCACTTTGCTTGGGGGGATCGTGAGAAGGTTCGGATTCTGATTCTGCTTCGTTCTGCATAACCACAGCGGGGTCGTCTTTCGTCGGTTCAGCACTGTGTTTGGCATCGGAGGATTGCTCCGCATCTCCCATCCGAAGTACGGGTGACTGCTCCCGACTTAAGAGAAACATCAATGTAAGCACGGCAATTCCGATCGCGATGCTCACGGCCTTTCGATTCGCCTGACGCTTCCGCTCCTCTTCGACTTGACGAACCTTCAGTCGTTCCCGTTCATCCTGCTTTTCATAATAGGCACCGGCAGATTTCGTAAAGCGCTGAATGGCATCTTCTTCGTCCAGACCGAGCGAACGCGCATACGAACGTACAAACCCCCTGGCGAACACCTGATCAGGCAGCTTGGAAAAATTCCCATCTTCCAACGCCTTGACGAAGTCCGAACGAATGCGCGTTTTGGACGACACTTCGTCGACGGTCAATCCCTTGGTTTCGCGAACCTGTCTGAAAAACTCGCCGACTGACTCCATAGCCCCCTCTGCTACTTCAATCGAACCAATAATTCCTTGGCGGCCGCTGAATGTTCCCCGCCTTGGTCGAGTGTCACCGCTTTTTCCAGAGCCTCACGCGCTTTCGCCGTATTCCCCAACTTGAGATAGACTCGGCCTAACTCCAATTGGGTCATCGCCGGAGGAACGCTGGGAGGACTCACAACCACGGCATCCTCAAGCACCTCCACCGACGCCTGAAAATCCCCCCGTTGAGCCAAAGCGCGGCCCAGGTGAAATCGGGCCAAATCCGGAGTGCGATAGAGCGGATTGGCCAATGCCCGGTGGTAGGATTTGACCGCTTCATCCCATTGGTTCTGCATGGAAAGGATTTGGCCGAGATAGGTGTACGCTTCGGAGAAATCTCTGTCGATTCTGATCGCCGAGCGAAACTCTTCTTCCGCCTTAGCCAATTTCCCCTGCATAGCGTAGACATGCCCCAATGCGTACCGAGCCTCTTTGTTGTCCGGATCTAATTGAACGGATTTTTGAAATGACACAAACGCCCGTTGCCTATCCGTCGAGAGATTGGCAATACCTTCTTGATAGTATCCCTGGGACCTCTTGAGCGTTTCTTCGCTGGCACAACCGACGAATGCGACGATCAATCCCACATACGCGAATACCCGACAGGATATGACACCGCATAGAGAAAGCCGGTTATTCCATTTTTTCAGAGACACCGTACTCACCGGAGATCCTCGAAATGAGTCAACCGTTTGAATTCACGGAACCGCTCTTGCACTTCTTTGTAATCCAGGATGCGCAATCGGTCAAGACTAAAGGATTCTACGGTAAACGAGGCCATCACGCTTCCGAAGATCATCGCCTGCTTCATCGCCTCAGCCGACCGGTTTCCCGTCGCGGTCAGATAACCTAAAAACCCACCCGCGAAAGTGTCGCCTGCCCCGGTAGGATCACGCACGTCTTCCAGGGGGAACGCAGGAGCTCCGAAAATCTGCTGCTCATTAAACATCAAGGCCCCATATTCGCCGCGCTTGACGATGAGGTGCTTGGGACCGCGCGACAACACCATCTTCGCCACCTTGACAAGGTTTGAATCTTGACCCAGCGCCCGCGCTTCCCCGTCGTTAATGATCAGCACATCCACCTTCTCCAACACCTTCCACAGCGCATCGCGTTTGCCGTTGATCCAGAAATTCATCGTGTCGCAGGCAACCAGTCCAGGACGCTCGACCTTCTGAAGCACATCCAGCTGAAGTTCCGGATCAATATTTCCCAGAAACAAGACATCCGGCGACCGATAGGCCTCGGGAATTTTAGGACGAAAGGTTTCAAATACGTTCAGCTTCGTATCCAGCGTGTGTGCTTCATTTAACTGATGCGTATATTCTCCTTTCCAGCGAAAGGTCGAGCCGGGGCGCCGCTCAAGCCCTGTGAGGTCAATCCCACGGCTTTTCAAAAACGCCACATGCTGTTGGGGAAAATCTTCGCCGACAACGGCGATCAACGCCACAGACGTAAAAAAGCTGGCCGAGGTCGAAAAGTACGTCGCGGACCCGCCCAGTATGTCCGTTCCTTCTCCGAATGGAGTTTTCACCGTATCGAGCGCGACAGATCCGACCACCAACAACTGTCCCATGGGCGACTATTCTCCTTTCATCCGGCCCAGACTCGACGCGTCAGGAGCTCAAGCTTCTTCTTGACCGCGGTCGACGGGCCCTTTTGAGCCGTGATAATGGCATGATCTAATGCATGCTGACAGGAGCAGCCGTCCGCTCCGTCCATAGAGGGAATGAGCACGCGTAGAACCCGTTTAGCCAAATCTACATTTCGATGCAGCGTGCCCAGGATGGCTTCGACCGTTACATCTTCTTCTGTCTCGTGCCAACAATCATAATCCGTGACCAGTGCCATCGTCGCATAACACAGTTCTGCCTCACGGGCTAACTTGGCCTCCGGCATGTTGGTCATACCAATCACATCAACTCCCCACTGCCGATACAGCCGAGACTCTCCTTTTGTTGAAAACTGCGGGCCCTCCATACACAGATAGACGCCTCCGTCGTGGATCGTGGCACCAAGGCCGGTTGCGGTCGAAACCAAGGTCCTGGCCAAACCGCCGCAAACAGGCTCGCCGAATGCGACATGCGCGACGATTCCACCTTCGAAAAACGTGGACGGACGCCGTTTGGTCAAATCGATAAACTGATCGGGGATGACCACATCACCGGGCTTGATCGCCTCTTTCATACTCCCCACTGCGCTCACGGAAATCACGCGCGACACACCCAACGATTTCAACGCATAAATATTGGCCCGATAGTTGATTTCCGTCGGATTCAGTCGATGTCCGCGCCCATGCCGGGAAAGAAACGCCACCCGTGTCCCATCGATCGTCCCGACCACGACTGAGTCTGATGGTGGCCCAAACGGCGTGCGAACCCGAAACTCTCGAACCGATTGGAGCCCTTCCATACTATAGAGCCCGCTTCCACCAATGACACCCACCGACGCCTGCCTCTGCGTATGCCGTCCCTTCATACCGACCCTGCCCCCATGATGCCGGCCGGCCTCGCATGTAATTGCTCGTCCGAGTCCAGCGATTCAAGAAACGCCTCAATCATTGAAATAATCTGCCGGACCGTCTGTTCGAACGATTCTTCCGATGTCACCGATACCCATTTGATACCCGGTTCACTCCGAAACCACGTCATCTGTCGTTTAGCAAAGCGCCTGGTATCGCGCTTGAACAAACGAACCATCTCCGACTCATCATACTCACCCGCTAGATGAGCCGCCACATGACGATACCCTAAACCTTTCATCGAACCCAACTCGCGCCCATAGCCGCGACCGAGCAATGTGCGTGTCTCTTGTACCATGCCGTGGTCCAACTGCCAATCGATTCGTTTCTCAATCCCACGATACAAATCCTCCGTAGGCCTCTGTAATCCGATCAGACAGATCGAAAACGGGTCTTCTTGAAACCCATGACGGTGATGGAGCGCCGACAGCGGCTGCCCAGACAACCGTTGCACTTCCAATGCCCTGATGATCTTGGATTCATCGTTGGGATGCACTCGTGCCGCTGTTACAGGATCGACCTCTGCCAATTTTGCATAGAGGTGCTCCCGTCCCTGCTCCTGACTCACCCTTAACAATTCCGCTCTCAGCTGCGGGTCTGACTCTGGCGCCGCACACAAGCCTCGCACCAACGTTCGAATATAGAGTCCCGTTCCGCCCGCAACCAATGGGAGCCTTCGCCCGGCATATAACCGATCGATCTCCTCAATCGCAGCCCGTCTGTACCGTCCGGTGTTAAAGGACTCATCCGGCTCTGCCAGATCAATGAGCCGATGGGGTACACCGCGACGTTCCTCGACCGTGGGTTTGTCCGTACCAATGTCCATCCCTCGATAGACTTGCCGCGAATCCGCCGTCAACACCTCGGTATGAAATCGCTCAGCCACCCGAACAGCGGCACGACTCTTTCCCACTGCCGTAGGACCGAGCAGAACCACCAACGGACGCCGGCGACACAGCGATTCCGATAGATGCGACATATCCCGTACCATCATCTCTCACAATTCATAGGAAAGGGGGTCGGACTACGATGCGGTGAAAGAGGGGCGATGTCCCTCCTTGACCTCAGCCTTAACCTGAACCTCACCGGTCTACCAGCCCACCCGTCCGAACATTTTCTCCAAATCATCCGTACCAAGACGAAATATCGTTCGTCGTCCGTGAGGACACGTCGTCATTTCTCCTTCTGCGCGCCATTCCTCAATTAATGTTTTGATCTCGGGTAATTCCAACGAACGACCTGATCTCACGGCTCCATGGCAGGCCAACGACGCGAGAACCGGGCGGACTTTTGTCTCCACTGTTGCGGCATATTCCCAGCGACTCAGATCCTCTAGCACATCCTGCAAAAAGGGCTCCGGATCGATTTTTCCCAGACCCGTTGGAACAGCCCGAATTAAGACCGCTGCCCCTCCAAACGGCTCTAGCTCCAAGCCCAGCTTCTCAAGCTCATCTTGATAACGACGAACAAGGGCTGCATGAGCGCCCGATAATTCGATTGAATGGGGAAGCAGCAGGGGCTGAGATTGAATCCCTCTGGCAATCCACGCGCGATACAACCGCTCAAAAAGCACCCGTTCATGTGCGGTATGTTGGTCGACCACCGCCAGATCTCCGCCGATCTGTACGATGAGAAAAGTCCGATTGATCTGCCCCAACGCCACGACGTCTTTTGACGGCACATGGACATACGATTCTGCTGCTTCGCTGACAAACTCCAACTGTGTACCGGCCCCTGAGGGCCGTTCTGACTCCGCAGTCGCCCGAACCGGTGATGGCACTTCCCCGCCGTCTGCATCATGCGCCTCAGCCTGTCTCTGAGTCCCGGCCGGAGACGACGTCCAAGACGGTGTCGTCCCCGGAGACGCTTCACCATGGAGTGATAATCCGGATACGGTCGAAGAACGCTCCGCCGCCCCCATCGCCTGCCGAATTGCCCTCCGCACTAACTGGTGAATCAGTTCCTGATCTGCAAACCGGATGTCTCGCTTTGCGGGATGGATGTTCACATCGACACGATCCGGATCGACATCCAAAAACAGCACAAACAGAGGATGAGATCCCTTTGGAAGAGAGGCTCCGTACCCCTCCGCCACGGCATGCAATACAGCGGCATTTCGCACGGGGCGTCGATTAAGAAACAATTCCTGGGGGGTTCGTGATGACCTCGCATGAACCGGATCGAGCGCATATCCTTCTATTCTGGCGATCGGAAGATGGGCCTCAACCCGACAGCATCGCCCCAGAAACGACGCCCCGTACACCTGGCTGACACGATCCTGGTCCGATGACACAGCGGGACGATTCACCACCTCCGTGCCGTTATGAATCAATCGGAAATGGACAGACGGCCAGGCAAGGGCTGCTTGCTGAACCACACGACTGATGTGGGAAAACTCCGTGGGGACAGACTTGAGAAATTTTCTACGGGCCGGTTGATTATAAAATAGCTCGGCAACTTCGATACACGTTCCGGCCAACGGAGGCGCATCGACAAGACGACCGACCCGTCCTTCCTGGACTCGAAACTCCGTTCCAACGTCTGCGAACCGCATCCCGGTGGTAACCCGAACGCGAGCAACGGAGGCGATACTCGGCAATGCCTCGCCACGAAACCCCATGGTCCGGATCGACCACAAGTCGCTGTCGGACCTGAGTTTACTCGTCGCATGCCGTTCAAACGCCCGTGGGGCATCATCCCGGCTCATGCCTTCACCGTCATCCGTCACACGGATCAGGGTTACTCCCCCGTCCTTAATCTCCACCGTGACGGAACGGCTCCCCGCATCCAAGCTGTTCTCGACAAGCTCCTTGACCACCGCGGCCGGACGCTCGACGACCTCACCGGCCGCGATACGACTGACGACATCCCCCGGCAAGACATAGATCTTCCCGCTGCCGCCGGGCGTCAGCACGGCACAGGGCTCCTTATGCACGATGACGAAGGAACGCGGCGAGGCGGCGGACCGGAACAGCGGTCATCTGATTTCAGCCAACTTGTTTTTCGCCAACCTGGATTCGTTCGATGACGGGAACTCTTCAAGCACACGTTTCAGGCTCTTTCTCGATTTTGCAAGATCACCCGTTTCCGCCGTCGCTAAGCCGAGCTTATACAACGCAGCCGGAGTTTTCTCATTTCCAGGATATTCCGTCACCAGGAACTCAAAGGTCTGGACGGCCCGCCCATAGTCCTTCAGATTGTAATAGGCCTCTCCCATCCAGTAATGGGCGTTCGGGCTCAACGATGTACCGGAAAAATCTTTTACGAAACGCTGGAACCCGGCCGCAGCCAGTTCGTATTTACCATTCAAGTAATCATTGTAGGCCAAATTGAATGCCGCCGTCGGGGTAATTCCCTGCGAGACCGGTGAAGCCGATCCAGACTCCTCCGAGACAGTTTGCTTGGTAAGCTTAGGGATGTACCGTTCAGGGGACACTTGCTCCGGCGCCCTTGCCGATACCTGCACCGTCGTACCCTCTAGTTTTGTCAGCCGACCTTCAAGCTTTTGGAGGCGTGCGACCACGTCCTCGATTCGCTGTTTACCGGGATCCGTATCTTTCACCCGTTCGATCGACTCCATTCGACGTGATACCGCATCCATCCGTTGATGATTCTGTTCCTGCGAGCGAGAAACCGTAGACAGCTGTTCGCGCATATCCAGAAAATCGGCATGTGTCGCACACCCGGCCAGGGCAACCATTGGGAAAAACGCGAGTATGACGATGGCAATCATATGACCACCCTCCTGAGTTCTATCGAACGTCCCTAATCTGCGCCAACTTGCTGGAGGCTTTCCCCGCTTCAGGGCTTTTCGGATACAATGTGACCACTTGCTTAAATGCAGATGATGCTCGCTTCCTATCTTTTAAAGCTAAATACGCATAACCTTTCTTCAGAATTGCGGCGGCAACCTTTTCACTGCGAGGGTAGTGCATCTCAACCTGATCATACGACTCGATGGCTTTCTCGTACTCTTTTTTCCCGTAATACGATTCCCCCTGCCAATACCTGGCATTGGGGGCGAGAGTTGAATTCGGATACTCCGAGAGAAATGCCGTGAACCCAAGCCTGGCACCGTCAAAATCTCCCTCACGAAACAGCGTCAACAACCGCTCATATTGAACCCGGTCAAGACTGCGCACGGATTCCGGCTCAACTGATTCTTTTGGCTCGGAGATCGCCGCCGAAGCTGTCCCACCCTCCGATCCGCCGTCGGAAGCCGAACCGGTATGACCTGCAGACATTGTTGAGTCTGAACTCGCCGTATCGGAAAACACCTCCGTTGTGCCATTAGGTTGTTCTGCAGGTGTGGCAACGGATTGGCCGGACCCAGCAGGCCGCTGATTCACCAGCTCCACGGTTTTCTCGATGGCTTTTCCAAGAATCTCAAGCCTACGATCCTGCTCATCAAGCCGTGCGCTGAGCTGCTTCCCGACGGATTGGCCGGACTCAGCAGGCCGTTGATTCACCAACTCTGCGGTTTTCTCGGTGGCTTTCTTAAGAATCTCAAGCCTATGAGCCTGCTCATCAAGCCGTGCGCTGAGCTGCTTCCCGACGGATTGGCCGGACTCAGCAGGCCGCTGATTCACCAACTCCACGGTTTTCTCGATGGCTTTTCCAAGAATCTCAATCCTACGATCCTGCCCGTCAAGCCGTGCGCTGATCTGTTGCCCGACAGTTTCAAATCGCTTCCCCGTTTCCTGTTCTTCTTGCTCCGCCCGATTATTCAGCTCCGTGAGAGCCTCACGAAAACCGGTCAACGCCTGATTGAATTGCTCGAATTTTTCGGAGACGTGCTCAAGCCGTTTCCGATTATCGACGGCTCCTTTTTGCTGGTCGTCTAGTCTGGACTCCACCCGCTTCGCAAATGTATCGTTCGTCCGTTGAATGGCGTCGACGATATCTTTTCGTAGTTGCCCCGTGGCCTGTTCCATCGCCCGTGAAAGCTCATTCAGTTTCGCCGAAACCTTTGTTTCCTGGGTAGTGAGACTTTGCTGGACCCACGCATGTCGTGTGGAGTTATCGGCCTCCATCTTCTTCACATGCTGCTCCAAACTCGTCAGACGATATTTCAAATCGTCCTGCTTCGCCTGAAGATCCTGAGCCTGATTCACCGCCCGTTCCACGTCGCCTCGAAGCCGAGGCAAGTCCTGATCACGTAACGTAGAAATCTCCATGCTCTGCTTGGCTCGAGCCTGCGAAAGCTGGGCGTTCTGCTTCTTGATGCTGTGCTGCAGGTCCTTCTCGGTTTGCCGGAGATCGGCCTCCTGCGCCACACAACCAGTCAATATGAGGAACAAGACGATGATAATCACAGCCTCACCCCTTCTCATCCAACACAGGTCAATTTTTGTCTTCCTACTTACGACAGAGTAATCATATCATGCCGACGGCATACGAAAAGCTACTCACCCGCAACCGACGGTTCACATCCGCACCAACCTAGATAAATCGACTATTTAGACGTCTTAATGACAATGTGCCCCCGACGATTCTGCGAGTAGCATGACTCGGTATGGTCCATACAGAACGGCCGTTCCTTGCCATAGGACACCACTGCCAGTCGATTGGGCGATACACCAAGCTCGACAAGATAATTTCGCACAACCTTGGCACGTTTCTCCCCGAGAACCAAGTTATACGCCGACGTCCCTCGTTCATCGCAATGCCCCTCGACTTTCAACTGAGCTCCCGGGTGTGCCTTGATCCATTCCGCATCGTGAGATAAGGCGTGACGCGCTTCCTCGGTAATCACAAAGCTGTCATAGGCAAAAAAGACATCTCGCAATCCGGCAGCCTCTGAGGCAGCTTGTTCCGTACGAACTTCACCCATCTGACGATCTGCACGACCGGAATCAGCCTTGGCCGTCACCGTATCCGCCTCGCTGCCGAGCCGTTCTTCCGATGGATTTTTGTCCAGTCCACGCAAGGCATTCGAGGAGTCTTTCCCGGAAAATGCCGTGTCGGGAGCAGCATCTTTACCGGAGCCCATCTTGCCTTCTTGTTGCGAAGACCGTGCCTCCCCTCCCCCGGACTGCACCCCCTTTGAAGCACAACCAAACATACCCAGCATCATGGCTCCAACAGCCAATGGGATACAGATTGTCGATCGGAACTTCGTCATAGTCTCAGGCCCCTCCTCTGATTAAGTAGAACTATGTGTAGGATTGTCCTCTCTTCCATACAGTGAGGAACATGTTTCGGACAAGCCCACGGGTCGGCGTTACGATGCCGGCGACCAAGACGGCGCACTGTTATGTCGGCCGGTAAACGTGATTCGCTCGAGATCCTTCCCGTCGGCATTGATCATGTAAATATGACTTTGGCCTTTGGCCGTGGAGCTAAAAACAAGGTGCCGCCCATCCGGCGACCATGACGGAGAATCATCAACCCCAGGCCCTGCCGTTAATTGTACGCGTTTCTGACCATCCGGAGTGATCAGACAAATCTTATACTCCTTTTTAGGACTCCGGCATACATAGGCGATCCAATTCCCTCGAGGAGACCACACCGGTGCCGCATTATAGTCTCCTTCAAACGTCAATCGACGCACATTCGTGCCGTCTCCGCTCATGAGAAAGATCTGAGGCCCTCCGCTTCTGTCGGAAGCGAATGCAAGTTCGCGGCCAGACGGAGACCACGAAGGAGACAGGTCCCCTGAAGGGTGTGCCGTCATCCGCTGAATGGCCTTGGTACGAGTATCCATCCGGTAAATTTCCGAATTCCCCTCATGACTTGACGCAAATGCCAGAGAATTTCCATCAAACGAGAGAGTCGGCGTGATATTCAAACCGCCTAACGACACCAATGTCCAACGTTTCCCTGTCGCCAACTCCATCATGTCGATCGTTTGAGTGTTCCGATTTCGATAGGCGGTAAAGACAAGGAACCGCCGATCCGGCGACCATCTCGGCATCAGATTCAAGAAGCCATCGGCCGTCAACTGACGCGAATCATATCCGTCATAATCCATCACAAACAACTCGCGTGCACTCCCTTGCTGCGAGACATATGCGATCTTTGTTCTGGCAATTCCCGGTTCTCCTGTATACCGAAATACCAACTCGTCCGCAAATCGATGTGCCATGAGCCGTACGACCGACTGGGAACCCACATACCGTTTGCCGCCGACCATCTCATCATTGCCTGCATCATAGACATACCCGTCCATCTTGACGTCGGCATCCTTGCCTTCACTCTTCATCCCCGCCTTACCCCAAACGATGACGGACACGCCCTTCTCAGCGGCTTGCTTAAATGCGGGATGCGGCTCGGCCCCCAATGTCCCGGCCTTTATGCTGATACCCTGCAGATCCACAAGGGAAAAGATCAATGACCGACGCACATCAGCCTTGAGTACCTCTTCAATACGTGCTCCCAGCCGTACCCGTCCCTCCGGCGATTCGCTCCCTCCGACATTGTCGATCCCCACAACAGCCAATGGAATTTTTTGGAAGTCCGGCCTGGTCGCTTCCAAAAACACATCTGTTGCCCCGGATTCAAGAATCCACGCCAGGCCAACCGACACACACAGACTGATGACGACAACAATTCGTAACGACATAGGCCTCCTCTATCCCTGTGAGTCTCCGACCGAAAAGGTAAAATGTGCGTCGAAATGCGCCTCCTGTAATTCCGGGGGAAAGGCCGGTAGCGGCTTCGCGCTGAGCACCGCCCGTTTCCCTGCCAAATCGTAATACTCGTTGCCGGAGGATCGTTCAATCTCCACCTTCGTCACTGAGCCGTCTCGATGGAGCCTGAATCGCACAACGACAACATAGGCCTGACCCGTAATGTCGACGGGTGGCGCAGTCCAAAAACTGCTGATTCGCTGACGCACACGTCCCAAATACGCATTCGACCCCGGAGCCATCCCCGAAATTTTCAAGGCGGCATCAACAGCCTTGACACTCGGCGCCTTCGCCTCGACCTGAGGCGCCGGTTTCGGCATTGCTGCCGGAGCCGGATCTTGAGGGAGATCAATGTTCTTGATGTTCCGTAATTCCTCTTCCAAATCCTTGTTCAAATCCTCGGTCAGCAACGGTTGTTGGTTGACATCAGGCTCATTCTTCGCACTCTCCTGCACCCCGGACACAACCGGAACATCGGGGAGCTTGAATTGTTTTTTGGCCGGCTTCGCCGATGGAGTAAAATCCCCTAATTTGGGAGCATCGGGCGGCAACTCAAGGCCCTTCATAATGTCACTGACCGACGCTTTCACCTGGGGTGGTGGAACGGCAGGTATCTCCTTGATCGGAGGAGCCGGAGGAACGACGGGGATATCCTTCACCGGGGGAGTTGGAGGAGGTTCCATCACTTTCTGTTGACTCTTGGGCGGAGCAGAGGATTTTACCGGAGGAGGAGGCTTAACCTCTTTGGGTTGGCTCTTCGGTGGACTCACTTCTTTGACAGGCGGAGCCGGGGTAGGGAGAGAGGCAAGAGAGACCTCTATAGATGCCAATGGCTTCTCACTATGCTGAGGTAAGCGAACCAAGGCGGCTACCGCCAGGACACCCAGATGTAAAAGGAGAGAACTTCCTACGGCCAGCCACAACCGACGGTTGAATTCATCCCGTCGCTCATTATCCGACCAGATACCTGCCGATGCGGAGGCCTGTCCCATGAGCGCGGTACCCTTATTTCTTTCGCGCCGACGTCATGGCGTCGGCAACACGTTCCGGACCGGCCGGATCCGTGACCATACCAAGCTTCTCAATCCCGGCCTTTTTCACTCCATCCATCACCTGAACGACCACCCCATACGGCACATCACGGTCGGCTCGGAGATAAATGGATACGTCCTCATGCTCCTCTTTCAGCACATGGAGTTTACGCTCCAGCTGCACCATGCTGACTTGATCTTTATCGAGATACAAACGTTGATCTTTTTCGATCGTCAGCACCGCACGCATCTCGGGCTTAATCGTATTTGACGCAGACGTCGGCAAGTTGATATCCAGCCCTCGATCCAACATCGGTGCGGTCACCATAAAAATCACCAACAACACCAGCACCACGTCGACGAGTGGAATGATATTGATTTCCGCCAAAAATCTCCGCTGCCTGCTTTCAAGAATCATCCCTTCACCCCCACAGAGACCAACTGGGGCTTGATATGAGCCGATTGCGGCTTGGCAAGAAGCAGTGTAAACAATTCAACGACCACGCCATCCATACGAAACGCGATACGGCGGATACGGGTCAGGAAAAAATTATAGGCGATGACGGCGGGAATCGCGGCAAACAACCCGGCCGCCGTTGCAATCAAGGCCTCCGACACGCCCGGTGCCACAGCAGCAATGCTGGCTGTGCCCTGAGATCCTATTTCACGGAACGAATCGATGATGCCCATCACCGTACCGAGCAAGCCCACAAACGGACTGATATTCCCGGTCGTCGCAAGAAACGGCAACAGTGATTCCAGTCTGGCAATTTGTCCTTGCGCGATATGCGAAGCGGTCCGTTCGATGACCTGCCGATCAATCGACGACACCCCCGCCGGATCATGAGACTCACGGCCTTCCGACGACTCAGGCCTCAACCGAGCAACCACGCCATGAAAGATATTCGCGCAGGGGCTCCCGTTGATTCGGTGAGCACGCTGAGCAAGTTCATCGATATCATGTGATTTGGTGAGCACGGTCATGAATCGGCGATCTTCCGCATCCGCCCCACTGAACGTTCTCCACTTGTACAGGATGATGGCCCAGGAGATAACGGAAAAGACCAAAAGAACCAACAGGACGACTTTTGACACCAACCCTAGCGAAGCAAGAATTCCCATGGGACCGGCTTGAAACATAACGATTATGTCCTCCCCCCTCTAGGGACCACGTGACTTGGTTACAGGAAGTGTATCAGACAATAAAAAAAGGGTACGGTAACAGAATATTCACACACACTCGATCACTGCCCCTTGCGGTAAGGAGATATCCCTTACCCAAGCGTCTCCGCGAAAGAGACACACTCCCTGACGAAATCCCAATCGCGGATAACAGATTGCTGCGGCGCAGCATGGAGAAAAATGGCGGGGCCGACGGGATTTGAACCCGCGACCTCCAGATTGACAATCTGGCGTCCTAACCAGGCTGAACGACGGCCCCGTGAAGTCTGCTTGCGGTAGTAGATTCGAAACGATACAACCCGTTAAATGGTCATTGGACACAGCCTCGAACGGCATCTTCGACAACTCGATCTCCGTAGAGACCCCGCCCTGTTTCACGCATCCAACCATTTTCGTGGTAGGCGGAACAGGGATCGAACCTGTGACCTCTGCCTTGTAAGGGCAGCGCTCTCCCAACTGAGCTATCCGCCCGAATTCTTTGGCAACACCGGCGGAGGTTATCAAGTCCCTCTCACCTTGTCAACCAGTTCTCGCAAGGATGCTCAAATTCATTGTCCTGAAGACGGCAATCTTCCGTTACCGCCTGACCCGTGACGATCTTCGGCGAAACTGTCTTGGGAAGTATCGTCGGTGAACCTCCTGGAGTCGACTGCGCTCCACATGCGTATAAATCTGCGTCGTTGCGATATCGGCATGGCCCAGCATTGTTTGTACCGCACGCAAATCCGCGCCGCCTTCCAATAAATGCGTGGCAAAGGAATGTCGCAGCATGTGCGGCGATATCGGTTTGGCGATGCCGGCGCGCTGAGCACGTTGTCGCAGCAACTTCCAAAACCCCTGCCTCGTGAGGGCCTGAGCACGCCGCGAGACGAACAACGCGCGTACGACACGCCCCTTAAGCAGGACCGGACGAACATGAGCGACGTACTCGGCCACTAAATCTCGCGCCGTCTGCCCCATCGGCACGATCCGCTCCTTAGACCCTTTACCGATGACTCGCAGACAACTCCCGTTCAAATCAACCTGTGAGACGGCAAGCCCGACCAACTCCGACACACGAAGGCCCGACGCATACAAAAGTTCAAGCATCGCTCGGTCCCGATGATCTTCCGGGCTGGCCCCCACCGGCATATCCAGCAACTGAAGAACCTCCCGCTTCGTTAAGATCTTCGGCAGCACCACAGCCCGCTTTCTCGCCGAAAGATCACGCAGAGGATTCGTCTCGACAATCCGTTCCCGCACAAGAAAGCGAAACCACCCACGCATGGTCGACTGCATGCGGGCGAGAGATGAAGAAGCGAGCCGTTGCCGTCTCAAAGAAGCAAGAAACGCCGCTATAAGTGACGGCGCAATCGTCTCGCTCATCTGCAGCCGATGGTGCGTCGACAAATAGTGTTGCCACTTGGCGAGATCGACTCGATAGGCCTCGATGGTATTGATTGCAAGACCACCTTCGACCCGCAATTGTCGCAAATACCGTTCGACAAGCGGATCCAACACCGATGTCGTTGAGCCACCCACAATCATAGGACGGAACATGCCATGGAGTTATTCTTCGCCGTCTTCTCCGAATTCAGCTATGTGATAGAATGCGCCACTATAGCCCAGCCTTGCCGTCGGCACAACGAAGATGGAACACTCGGCGGTTCTCCTTGACAGGCTTCCCCCTTTCCGATAGTAGTCAACCTGTACGGCGCCGATTCCGCTCGCCGATAAAACGCAAATGGTTCCCAACACACACACACTCGGCAAGGCATCTGGTTTGCCGCACGTCACAAGCATCGTACTGCTTGCTGCGCTGCTGTTTGCCCCTCCGGACCTCGGTGCCGCCACAAACAAATCGTCAGGCCCCCTTCCGACTCCCCCGGTTTTTGAGCAAGCCACACGGCTCATTGAGAAGGGCGACCCTGAGTCCGCCGCGGCAGCCTTACACCAATTTCTCGCAACATCTCCGCCCCCCGAACATCGAGACGACGCCTATTTGCTCCTCGGTGCGGCGTTTTATCATATGCAGGACTACCCGGAAGCAGTGAAACATCTCACCCAACTTCAGCAGGAGTTCCCCAAATCCGAAAACAGTGAACGCGGCACACTCTTGTTGGCCCGTGCCCATGCCGCGATGGGGAATCCGGACTTGGCGCTCCCGCTGCTGGCACACATACGCACGACGACAAAGAACGACAACACCAAACACGAAGCACTGAAACTGACGGCAGATGCCTTTGTCCAAAAGAAAGACTATACCCGAGCCATTCGCACACTGTTGGAAACAATGGAGAACGGCTTGAGCGAACAGACCGCGGACTTGCACGAACAGATTCGTGAGATGATCGCGGAGAAGCTTGATCGAAAAGGATTAATTCGTGTCCGAGAAGCCTATTCACGGTCCTACCCGGGAGATTTGGCCTCGCTTCGCCTCATCGACTCGTATATGGCCCGTGGTGAAGATCACTTGGCTGAACGCGAAAGCCGGCATTTTCTTGCCGACTTTCCCGATCATCCCCAGACAGCCACAGTCATGGATTCGTTGGCGAACCTTGATGACAGGCTCAAGTCCAATCAATTTCTCATTGCCACCGTCCTTCCGCTCTCCGGACACCTGAGGCCCTTTGCCAAAGACGTCCTCGAAGGCATCCAACTTGCCATCGAACAGACCCGGGAACTCATCGGAACCCCGTCGATCGGATTGATCGTCAAAGACCAAGACGCGAACCGCTTCGGATTTCTGGATGACCTCTCGTTGCTGCTCATTGAGGAACACCCGCTTGCGGTAATCGGCCCCTTGCTGTCCAAAAATCTCCCGGTTATGGCAGAAATGGCTCAAAAAACCGGCATTCCATTGATCACCCCCACGGCCACATTGCCGGATGTTCGACGGTTGGGCAACTATCTATTCAGCACCTCCTTGACCTACAACATGCAGGCGGAGCGCATCGCCACCTACGCCCTCCAACAGAACTATCGCCGGTTCTCCATCCTCCATCCCGATACGACCTACGGACGTGAACTCTCGCGGCTCTTTGCACAAAAAGTCCGAGAGCGTGGGGGAGAAATCATCGGCATTGAGTCGTTCAAGGAAGGGGATACGGATTTCGGCCCGCAGATGACCCGGATCAAAGATGAGGATCTCAAGAAATACGGACTCGCAGTGCCGATCACTCCGGCGCAATCGACCTCGAAAAACGCCAATCGGAACGACAAGCGAATCCTCTACACCCCTGGGTTCGATGCCATCTTCATCCCAAGCCGGTCCAGCGACATCGGTTTAATCGCCTCGCAACTGGCCTTCTACGACATACGAGTTCCCCTACTGGGGACGAACGGATGGAATACACCGGATTTCATTCGCACGACCGATCGAACAGTCGAAGGCGCGACCTTCGTCGACGGATTTTTTGTAGACAGCCCGAGCCCCGTGGTCAAGGATTTCGTGGAGCGATATCGAAGACGGTTCCAATCCACGCCTTCGCTCTTTGCCATGCAGGGATATGATGCCGCACGTGCGGTTATTGAAGGAATCCGGAACGGCGTCACGTCGGGAGAAGCGTTGCAAGAATTCTTGATGACACAGCAACGCTTGCCGTCGCTTTCCGGGCCGGCCTCCTTCGGACCGGACGGCACCCTCCACCGCCCGCTCTTTCTTCTCCAGGTAAAACACGGTAAATTTGTACAACTGGACTGACGGAATACAGTAGCCACAGGCTACGGGATGTCCGTATCATTGACCGGATGTGTGTACGCCACCAGCTCCGCATCCCGCGGAACATGTGTGCATAGAGACCTATACCCAGATACGGCCGAATGAACTCACTCTCACAAATCCTCCACACCATTTCCTACATGGGACTCCCCTTGCTGTTGGCCATGGTGCTCCACGAATATGCACATGGGTGGATGGCCGAGAAGTGCGGAGATCCCACCGCCAAGATGCAAGGACGGCTCACACTCAACCCCCTGGCCCATATCGATCCGTTGGGTACGGTTATTCTTCCGTTGATGTGCCTGCTTCTTCCGGGAAGTTTTATGTTTGGTTGGGCGAAACCGGTTCCGGTCGACCCACGCAACATGTACCGCCCCCGACGAGATATGGCCTTTGTGGCCGCCGCAGGCCCCATCATGAATCTGTTGCTGGCCGTGGCCAGCGCCATGGTCTTGGCTCTTCTTGTGACATTGGAACCGACGCTCACGGTCAAACAAGAAGCCGAGTCCGCCGCTACCTCGGGGCTGCTGAGCGAGATGGTGTTGCGTCCGCTTGCCGTGATGTCCTTGTATTCCGTCATCATCAACGTCTTTTTCGCGCTCTTTAACCTGATCCCCATCCCCCCACTCGACGGTGGGCGTATTCTCACATGCGTACTCCCGGCCAGACCGGCCATCACGTTGGCACGCCTGGAACCATACGGGATGTTGATCTTGGTGGGGCTCATCGTCTTCGACCGCGAACTGCGGGTGATTCACACAATCAGCAATACCTTTGTTTCCGGTCTGTCCGGAACCATTCTCTCAACGGCCCTGGGTTTTGGAGGAGCCTCACAATGACGACGATTCGGAAACGGGTGCTCAGCGGCATGCAGCCCAGCGGGCTCATGCATCTCGGCAATTACTTGGGCGCGATGGAAAACTGGAAAGCCCTTCAGGAGCAATACGACTGCTACTTCTTCGTCGCCGATTGGCACGCCCTCTCAACCAACTATGCCGACACCAGCCGCATCCGCGAGTTCGTGCGCGAAATGCTGACCGATTGGCTGGCAGCCGGAATCGACCCTGCGCGCTCAACGGTCTTCATCCAGTCCCATGTCCCGGAGCATGCGATCTTGCATCTGCTCCTTTCGATGATGACCCCGATCTCCTGGTTGGAGCGCAACCCGACCTACAAGGAAAAGCAGGAGCAAATTAAAGAAAAAGACCTCGGCACCTACGGCTTTCTCGGCTACCCCGTGCTACAAGCCGCCGACATCTTGCTGTACAAGCCTGATTTCGTGCCGGTGGGAAAAGATCAACTGCCCCATCTGGAACTCACGCGTGAACTGGCGCGGCGCTTCAACGACATTTACAAACTACGGGTCTTCCCTGAGCCGAAGGAACATCTCACCAAGTTCCCCAAAGTGCTCGGCACCGACGGCCGGAAAATGAGCAAGAGCTATCACAACACGATCAATCTTTCCGACCAGGAACCGGTTGTGCGTCAAAAGCTCAAGACGATGGTGACCGACCCGGCCCGCATACGCCGAACCGATCCGGGCAATCCCGACATCTGTCCGGTCTATGAATTCCATAAGATCTATTCAACGACCGACGTGCAAGAACAGATCAACAAGGATTGTCGCACCGCCGCCATCGGTTGCATCGACTGCAAGAAACAGGTTGCGGAGAAGATGGTCGAACAGCTCACACCCGTCTGGGACGCTCGCGCGAAGCTGACCCAAGATCCGTCCCAGATCGACGCCATCGTCGAAGCCGGCAGCAAGCGGGCATCAGAAGTCGCAAAGGCGACGTTGCATGAAGTCAATGAGGCGATGAAGATCTGACCTGATTTGCTTAGCCTCTGCAGACTGCCGCGATCAGAGACTTCCCTTATTTTCATCCCCTCCCCATCACAACGGTTTGACATATTGATGCCTATCGAGTACGCTTTGACGCATGCGCACCACGATTCGTCTTGATGACCAATTACTCAAATCCGCCAAACGCTTTGCCCACGACACCGGCAAATCGTTAACTGCAGTCATTGAGGACGCGCTACGCCTCGTTTTGTCACGCCGAACAACCAAACAGCCTCGTAACACCGTCAAATTAACTACCGTCTCAGGTCGAGGCGTCCTCCCTGGCGTTGACCTCGACGATTCCGCGGCCCTCCTCGCCCATATGGAACGGCCCCATGGTTCTTCTTGATGTGAATGTGCTGGTCTACGCCCATCGCGAAGATTCACTCCACCATCAACAGTATCTCATCTGGCTCGAAAAACTGATCAACTCCGACCATGCCTATGGGCTGACCGATCTCGTCCTCAGCGGTTTTCTCCGGATCGTCACCCATCAGCACGTATTCAATCCACCCAGCAATATGGCCAAAGCCATGGCCTTCGCCCAAGAACTGCGCGGTCAACCCAATTGTACCCTTCTCAATCCCGGCCCGCGCCACTGGGAGATTTTTTGTCGCCTCTGCAAGACTGCTGAGGTCAAAGGCAACCTAGTACCCGATGCGTTTCTCGCCGCACTCGCTATTGAAAGTGGGAGCGAA
Source organism: Nitrospira sp. (assembly GCA_029879905.1). GTDB lineage: Bacteria > Nitrospirota > Nitrospiria > Nitrospirales > Nitrospiraceae > Nitrospira_D. The sequence goes on from JAOUPN010000003.1 coordinate 38,159, forward strand.
TTTGTCACGGCAGACCGAGACTACCATCGCTTCCCCGGCTTGCGCGTGCGCCACCCTCTGGAATAGTAGTAGAAAGGAGTCGGAGCTAACCCTTCGTAACAAGACCCGCACCAAAACAATCGGTCTATCCCTCTATTCGCTTCTTCAATCCGCGATAGCCGTCATCCATCACGTAGTCGTGATTCTTCTTCAACAGAATCCTGGTGAACGACAACTTGCCCAGGAAATTGAGTAACGGATTCGACAGGCCGACGTCCCAGAAGTAGGTCACCGCTGTCCCGTGATCTTGCGAGTCTAAGATGAGCGAACCCGTGCCGATGAGATCTCCAGACGATGCGACCTCAAGCCGATGAGGAGACTGGAACAGTGTGACCACTACCCTGAAGCGCACACAATACGGCAAGGCTCCTCGTACCTCATGATCGATCACTGAGCCGAGCTGCAACGGTGAGGCTGAACCGTGGAACACAGCCTTTTTCCAACCTACCCACCAGGACGGCCAGGAGGGAATATCCACGATTTCCTCCCACACCCGCTCAATCGGGGCCTGGAAGACCCACTTCGTGACAAAGTAATACGGCACCATCCGAGGCGTCTCCTGCCCAACACGCATGAGAATGCTTGCGCAGATGAGGGAGATGACTAACGCCCTTACCCAAGCTGCGCGGGATGTCTGAGTCCGGTCAACTGACATCAATCTCCAGGAAGGTAGCCTATTCCTCCTTTCCTTCCAACCAACAATCCCGTGCTACACTATCGTCATATCAAACCTAACTGCCTCAAAAAATTAGCATGACATCGTACTGGCCATTAATTTTCAAAATCTGTGTAGGGTTGACCATCGTACAATTTGCTGGAGGCATTGTTTATCGCTTCTTCTTTCTGCATGGGGCAGACATTGATCTCGGTCACTTCACAACATACGTATCCGTCACGATCCTTTTGCTCATCAGCGGCCGCCTACTGCAACATCTTCTCTTGCATGACATCAAAGAAACCGCTTTTTCGTTTTCGCCCAAGAAACAAATTGACGGACCCCCTGACATGCAAACACCATATTGGGTCTCCTTGTCTGGAGGCCTGTACGGAAGTCTTCTGCCTATAGTACGTTGGCCTTTGGCTTTGGTAACCGTGACAATTATTGAGGCTCTATGGGGTGGTCAGAACTTGGCAAATAAACACGAAGCCCTAACGTTGAAACTATTTGGGCTCGGATCGATGACTACGTACTCGTACTCATCCAAGCTGATTTTCTATTCAGCGTGGTTCCTGATTGGAACACTGGCCATCAACTTGGGCTTACGTTTCTTCTGGATGCGTGCAAGTAACTCTGGAACATCTGTACCCCCTTAGGAAGGCAATAAGAAATCGGGGGCAAAGTACAGTTTCATGAGAACAGGTCAGGCCATTTGGGGTTTCCGCGAACGCAATACCACGCTTCCCCCCATCCTCCTCCGTTACGCATGTCTCATGCCTACCTACTTGGCATGACTAGACATTCTGAGCAACCTGTTAGGGAAGAACTCTACCGCAACGTGGAAAAGTTATCAAACAACACTATCAGGCATCATACCTGAGAGAAGCTGCAAATTTGACAAGCAACCCGGCGATCGACACCCAGAACATTCCATCTAAAGAAGATGAGTCAAAGTGATCTGATCAAGGAGGGCATATCAAACCTCAACGAAACCCGGATCAAGCCTGACAACCGATTTCATGCACCTTCTTGCTTCTCCGGTTACTCCCGGCCGACCCAATACATAGGCCGGCGCTTTAGGTTCATAACCGCAAGCACCCGTACCCTATCTGGTTTGATGGAATAGAGAAGCGCGTAAGGAAACCTGGGAAGGAGTCGGCGACGGATCGTCTCAGTGATCAGCAGACCAGCTTCAGGGAAGTTCACAATGGCTTGCGTACAACGCTCGACCTCCTCAAGAAACGCGGCTCCGAGACCAGGACTTTCCGACTCGTAGTACTAAGCAGCTTCGTTCAACTCGCGGCGGGCTATTCGATGATAGGTAACTCGCTCCATTCACGTCAGCTTGGCCCGCGCCTCACGGAATACGTCCTTCGCGAAATCGCCAGAATCTGGATGGGTATCCATCTCCTCGTCTCTCCGCTGAGCCTCCTCAGCCCATAGCCGGGCGTTTTCCTCTTCGGAAAGGTTCTCCAAACTCTCCAACAGCTTTCCCGCCAATCGGGCACGCGACTTTGGGTCCAGCTTCAATGCCTCGGCTTCAAGTTCCTTGATGCTCATGGGCGCATTGTACTCCAAACCAGATTTTTGAGCCAACCGATATGAGGTTATCT
>JAOUPN010000376.1 GCA_029879905.1 Nitrospira sp.
GTGCTCTTCCTTGATTTGGGTGAATTCCGCGGATTTGATTATTATGACGGCATCGTCTTCGACGTGTTTGCGGAAGGGGTCGGCGTCGAACTCGGCGGCGGCGGACGATATAACAATCTGATCGGCAGGTTTGGCAAAAATCTGGCTTCGACCGGGTTCGCCTTGAATGTCGATCGGCTGTTTCGCGGACGTAGCCTCTCCCAACAACATTCCGGTCGTCCGGCCAGAGACGCCTCACCCAAACGCAAGAGCACACGCCGATGAAACCCTCTGCGATTGTCGATCTCTCTCAGCCGAAGCTTCCCCCGCAAAATATCGAAGCAGAACAATCGGTGTTGGGGGCCATTCTGCTTGATAATGCGGCTATGCCTAAAGCCATGGAGTTGATTAAAGAGGAGGATTTCTACCGGACAGCACATCGCAAAATCTACTGCGCAATGCTCGATCTCGCCGAGACGGGAGAAGTCATCGACCAGATCACGCTGACGGAGCGTCTGACCAGACGAGGAGAGTTGGAGGCAGTGGGTGGATCAGCCGCCCTTGCAGAACTGGTTCAGATCGTGCCGAGTGCCGCCAACATTCGATATCACTGTAAGATCGTTCGCGACAAAGCGGTCGCCCGCCAACTTCTGAATACGTCGACAGAGATTTTGACTCGAGGATACGAAGGAACCGCATCAATCGATGACCTGCTTGACTTTGCGGAGCGTTCGGTCTTCAGCATCGCACAGGGCAAGCTGGAGAGGGCATTCAGCCCGATCAATCAGATCATCAAGGAAAGCCTCGACCTCGTCGATCAATTGTCGAAACGCAAAGAGCATGTCACCGGCGTACCGACCGGATACTACGATTTGGATGATCTGACCGCCGGGCTGCAACCGTCTGACCTCATCGTCGTTGCCGGCCGTCCCAGTATGGGCAAAACAAGTCTTGCCCTTGGATTTGCCGCCCATGCTGCAGTACATGCAAACTCCGTCGTCGGCATTTTCAGCCTCGAAATGTCCAAGCCGCAAATCGTCCTCCGTATGTTAAGCTCCGAAGCACGAGTCGATTCCCATGCGTTGCGGACGGGTAAACTCCAAAAAGAAGACTGGTGGCGACTGGCCGAAGCCGCAGGACGATTGGAGCAGGCACCGATTTATATCGATGATGCCGGTGGAGTGACGGTGCAGCAGATGAGAGGGAAAGCCCGTCGCCTAAAGGCCGAAAAGGGGCTGGATCTGTTGATTGTGGACTATCTTCAGCTGATGCAGGGGCGTAGCGACTCCGAATCCCGCCAACAAGAAATCTCCGATATTTCACGCTCCTTGAAGGCTTTGGCCAAGGAACTCAATGTTCCCGTTGTGGCCCTTTCTCAGTTGAGCCGGGCGGTCGAAGCCAGGAAGCCTCCGATTCCGATGTTGGCGGACTTACGAGAAAGCGGCGCCATTGAACAGGATGCCGATGTGGTCATGTTTATTTACCGTGAAGAAGTGTACGACCAAAATTCAGAGCGAAAGGGAATCGCGGATATTATCGTCAGCAAACACCGGAACGGACCGATCGGGAAAAAAGAACTCTTTTTCCATGATCGCTATGCCAAGTTTGAAAGCCTTGACCTTCGCGAAGCCTGATGCAATTTGCGCCGCACAGAGACACCCGGTATAATTCCTCCACATGTGCCGCACCCACACCACACAATTACGCGCGCGTCAGCCCTTGAGCTGGGGCGTGATATCTACCGGTCGGTGAATTGATGCTCGTCTTGATGAGAATCGGAATATCGGGGCTGCTTCTGTCGTGTTCCATCACCGCCTGTGCGTTTCCCCCTACGCTGGAAAGTTCGACGAGCTCCTCACTCCCGCAGATAAAGCCGAAACACGTCCTACGCCACCCGGACTCTATCGCTACGTATCATTTTATGTTGGGTTATCAAGCGGAACTATCCCAAGATATCGAGACGGCGTTGAGGGAATATCGAACGGCACTTGAAACAGACCCCCATTCATCGGATGTCAAGTCTCGCATGGCCGGGATCTATTTCGGCATGGGCGATCTCTCTAACGCTGCTCAGTATGCGGAAGAGGCCGGAGAGGGAACAGGACAAGACCCACGGCTGATGACTCAGATGGCGGGTATTCTGGCCGGGACCGGAAAACCTGATCGTGCATTGGTGTTCTTGGATCGTGCGATCGAATACGAGCCTGAACGGGCGGAGTCCTACTTCTCAAAAAGTATCATTCTGCTGAATTTAAAAAGACCGGTGGAAGCCGAACAGGCGGTCAAGCAAGGGTTGCACTATGCGCAGGATTCTCCCCTCGGCCATTACTATTTGGGCCGCATTTCCTTGGAAGCCGACAATCCGGAACAGGCTGTAGCAAGCTTCGAACGCGCGATCTCGGCGAATCCGTCGTTTGAACCGGCCTATTTGGCCCTCTCGACGCTCTATGAATCCAGAGAGGAAAAGGATAAGGCTATCGGAGTCCTTCAACGATATCTTCGTCATGTCAATCCTCGAAATAAGGAAGTTCGTCAACATCTGGTCCAGCTCTACATCTCGATGAAAAATTATACAGGGGGGCTGACCGAACTTGAAAAAATGGTGAAAGACGATCCGACCGATCTCGATGCTCAGTTACGCATCGCCCTTATCCATGGAGAGAACAAAGAGTTTCGTAAAGCAATCGAGCGACTGACGGTTATCTTGCAAGCCAGGCCGAACGAGCTAAAAATACGAGAGTATCTCGGCTACTTGTATGAGGAAGTGAAAGAGTTTCCCAACGCCATTGACGCGTATACGACCAATATGCAACTGGACCCTCTCTTTATCGAGAGTCATTTGCACCTTGGCGCCCTGCAGTACCGCCTGAAGAATTACCAGGAAGCCACGATCCACTTGAGCGAAGCCGTGCGACTCAATCCCAAGCAACCTGAGCCGCATATTGTTCTGGGTCTTTCCTACTTGCAGTCGGACCAATTCCAAAAAGCATCTGAGGCGTTCGAAGCAGGAGTCCTTCATAACCCAAAGAATGCCGACTTGCACTTTAATCTCGGGACCGCCTACGACAAATTAGATCGTTTTGAGGATGTCGTGCGTTCGATGGAAACGGCGCTGTCATTGAATCCGGAGCATGCCGATGCGCTGAACTACCTCGGGTATAGTTACGCGGACCGAGGCATCAATATTGATGAAGCGCTGTCACTGACCAAGCAGGCCGTCGCACTCAAACCAGAAAACGGTTATTACGTCGATAGCCTGGGTTGGGCTTTTTATAAATCAGGGATGTTGGTCGAGGCACTGCGGGAGATTCAAAAAGCCGTAGCCCTGGTGGGTGACGATCCGGTGATTTATGAGCATTTGGGAGAAATTTATTTGCGACAAAAGAAGATGACCGATGCACGGGAAGCCTGGATGCATTCCTTGGAGTTAGATCCATCTAATGAAAAACTCGCTCAACGTTTTCGTGATCAAGGAATGGGAGACCCTTCGAAAGAAGATCGTATCCGTAAAGCGAAACGGCGCGTATCCGACAAGATACAACCTGAGCAAACGCTACAATAGCTTTGAGAGTTTTTGCACCTTGTCTTTTGATCCATCCTGACCTTCCTCCCCAAGAGTCTATATTCAGAGCCGTTCAGGATTTTTAATTATTCTTCCCCACACAGTTTTGCGCACCGACTCTGAGCATGGTGCCAATTCTTGGCA
>JAOUPN010000377.1 GCA_029879905.1 Nitrospira sp.
TCTACCCAACAGCCGCTCCACCCGTCTCTGCACAAAGTGACGGATACTTGGACTTCATAACCACTCAGCGACAGCGGCACTCCAGATTTCTCTCCTCTCTTCAACCGAACCGGTGTTATGATCGGTTCTTCACACAACAACGAAGGAGCACTCAATGCCCGGAAAGACCCGTCCACCACGTACCTCGACCAAACGCAGCCGTTCGACGTTTCCTGATCGCTGGGATCTTACCCACTTGGTCGACGATCCAGTCAACAAACTTGAATCATTGCTGGCCGGACTTGAGTCGAAGATTTCCCGCTTTGAGGCCTCACGTTCGACATTAACCCCTTCCATTGCCGCCCCTGAGTTTCTCACGCTGCTCCGGCTCAGCGAGGAGATCGTACAAGATTCATCACGGCTCGGCGCCTATTCGTATCTGTGGTTTTCTGAAAACACGAAGAACGCGAATGCGCGGTCGTTCAAAACACGAGTCGAAGAACAATTGACCAACTTGAGCAACCGGCTGCTCTTTTTTGATCTCTGGTGGCAAAGCGTCGATGACGCGAATGCGGAACGCCTGATGGCAGATACGGGCGATCTCCGCTATCACCTGGAAACCATCCGGCACTTCAAACCCCATACGTTGTCAGAACCTGAAGAAAAGATCATCAATCTCAAAAATGTCACCGGACGAAGCGCAGTCCATACGCTCTACGACGTGGTGACAAACGGGTTTACCTTTACCACCAAGGAACGAGGCAAAAAGAAAACCGTCACCCGCGAAGAATTGATGGCCCATGTCCACAGTCCCAAAGCCTCTGTCCGACAAGCCACCTATCAGGAACTCTATCGCGTGTTTACCGAACAACGTGATCTGTTGAGTGAAATGTATAAAACCTTGGTCAACGATTGGAAAGCCGAGAACCTTGGGCTCCGTCATTTTTCATCGCCCATTGCCACTCGCAACCTGGGCAATGATGTGCCTGACCAAGCGGTCGATGTCCTCTTGTCCTCCTGCGCAAAGAATGCGGACATCTTCCAGCGGTATTTCTCACTGAAAGCCAAGATCTGCAAAATCAAACCGATGAGCCGCTATCACCTCTACGCCCCGCATCGAACCGAGACCAAGAAATACAAGTACGCCGACGCTGTGACCATGGTCCTCGACGCCTATCGCGGATTCTCCCCCCACCTTGCCGAATTGGCAGAACAGGTATTCAAAGACAAACACATCGATGGACCGACACGTCCCGGCAAACTGGGGGGCGCCTATTGTTATAGTGTCATCCCCGACATGACTCCCTATGTCATGCTCAATTACACCGGAGATGCCCGCGACGTGGCTACCATGGCGCATGAACTCGGCCATGCCGTCCATGGGATGATGGCAAAAGACCATTCGGTCTTCACGTTCCATTCCACCTTGCCGCTGGCAGAAACCGCCTCGGTCTTCGGCGAACGTATTCTCTCCGATGCCTTGATGGCTCAGGAACAAAACAAGCGGGTTCAACAAGGACTGCTGCTGAGCCAATTGGACGATATCTATGCCACGGTGCTCCGCCAGGCCTATTTCGTCCGGTTCGAAAAGTTGGCGCACGGAATGATCGCCGACGGCGCCACCGGCGACCAACTCGCACAGGCGTATTTCGATGAACTGAAGCAGCAATTCGGCAAGGCGGTAAAAATTCCGGACGAGTTTCGTTGGGAGTGGATTACCATTCCCCACATCTACGCCAGCCCCTTCTATTGCTATGCCTACAGCTTCGGGAATCTCCTCGTCCTGGCCCTCTACCGTATGTATAAGGAGCAGGGTGCGTCATTCGTACCGAAATATCTCGAGTTACTTGCTACCGGCGGTTCCAAGGCGCCTCAAGAAATTCTCACTACTGTTGGTGTCGATATGACGTCAGAAGCATTCTGGCAATCCGGCTTCGACACGATCCGTGAAATGGTGGAGCAGTTGGAGAAAACGATGTAGCAGACTAGCCGAATACCCTTACTGTTCGAAGCTGGAAGCTGATAGAAGCTACCGTAGATTCAATCGCTTCATTTTCTTGAGCAGCCCGGCGCGTGATATGCCCAACCGTTGTGCAGCCTGAGAATGGTTGTGATGGGTTTCTTCCAGCGCTTCAATGAGAAGCCGCTTCTCAAGTCTCTGAACTTGCTCGTCAAGTGGGAGGGTGACATCCTGCTTTACTTCTTGCGTACGGGCCGGTGCACTCGCCTGATCCCCCATTGCCAGCGCAATATCATCCTGAGTGATTTCAGCACGATCACCGGACAGAGCTACCGCGCTTTCAAGAACATTCTCAAGCTCTCTCACATTGCCGGGCCATTGATGGTCAATGAGCAGACGAAGCGCTTCCGCCGTCATATGTTTCGGATGCCCCTTCACAAATCGATGGAGAAGAATTGGTGTGAGGAGCGGAAGGTCATCCTGCCGGTCTCTGAGCGCAGGCGTGCGTAGGATCATTCCTTTGAGACGATAATACAAATCCTCACGAAACTCGCCGCTATGCACCATGGCGCCAATGTCTCGGTGCGTTGCGCAGATAACCCGCACATTCGCATGCTTGGTTTTCCGTCCCCCTACGGGAGTGAATGTTCCCTCCTGAAGAAACCGAAGGAGTTTCACCTGCATCGCTTGTGGCATTTCTCCAATCTCATCAAGAAACAGGGTCCCCTCCTGGGCACTTTCCAACATTCCGATGCGATCACGATCCGCGCCCGTATAGCTACCTTTCAACGCCCCGAATAACTCGCTCTCTAGTAGCGTAGTCGGAATCGCCCCACAGTGGACGGGTACGAACGGATTGTCCCGCCTCGGACTCAGCCGATGAAGGGCTCTTGCCACCAGTTCTTTTCCACTCCCACTCGGCCCAAGAATCATTACATTCAAATCCGACGGGCCAATTCGACGGACCAACTCACGTAGCGCCTCCATCACTGGACTTTTGCCGATGAGGCCTAATGTTTCAGAAGACAGATTCATTTTAAGTGAGCGGAGCTCCTGCTCTAAGGCATGCTTGTTCAACGCACGACTGACCACCATACGAAGCATAGCCGGATCGATTGGTTTGCTGAGAAAATCCCACGCCCCTTGTTCGACGGCGGTCAACGCCAGTTCTCGGTGCGCATGTCCAGTCAGTACAACAACAGGCACCTGTGCAAACGACTGAATAAGCGCCAACCCTTCTTCGGGCTGATTCGATGGAGGAAGCGCCAAATCTAGCAGTACCAACTCACATGGATGTTGTTCGAACTGAATCCTGGCCTGCGGCGCGTCACCGGCGTGAATAACTTGAAAAGCGAGGCTATTGAGCCATCCCGTGCATAACCGCACAAACGCTGGCTCGTCATCCACAATCAAAATCCGCTTTCCGCTTATCACGCCAAACCCTCCTGGGGAAATCTGAGTTCCAAGCAAGTTGACCATCCCGGTTGATCGATTACGTCAATGGACCCTCTATGAGCTTCCACAATCCGTCGAACAAGGGCCAGTCCAATTCCATAACCTCCCGCTCGACCTGAGACAAACGGGTGAAACAGTTTGGGTTTCATCTCTGCCGGCACGCCCGCACCATTGTCACACACTGAGACTACGACCTCTCTGCTGGTAGACATTGCGGATATCCGCACCTGTGGTTCACGGACATCGCGTACAGCGGCTTTGGCATTATCCAA
>JAOUPN010000378.1 GCA_029879905.1 Nitrospira sp.
CGCCGCCACATTTCCCTCCTGCATGACAAAGGTTACAGTGGAGCCCGACGGCTTACCAGCCGTGGTCTCTCTTAAGTCTTCGGCGACACCTCGCAGAGCCTACTCCACCGAAGTAGCCGCAGGCTACGAAGGCTGGAAGCGGGTCCTTCTTCGCCAAAGTTTCAGATGATATCTACTATTTCCCCTCAGCTTTCCAGCCGTGGCTTCCTGCTGAGGCGGGCCAGGGTTGAGGCTGCGCGAGGTACTTCTCCTACAAGATTGATCAGCCGTGGTCCAACCTCAGCCTGTCTTCGACAGCCGAAACCTTAGCAGGGCATGCTATCCACGTCAACGCTCCCCCCCCTCAACCAGTGAGGAGTGAGCGGTGAGGAGTGAGGAGTCAAAGAATTTCAGTTGTCCCCCTACCCCTCACTCCTTACCCTTTACTGTTCTCCACCCCTGACTCTTCATCGGTTACTCCTCACTCCTTACCCTTCACCCCTTACCGTTCTTCACCCCTCACCCTTCACCGCTAACCAGCCTTCCTTGACAGCTTCTTTGTCCGTTGGCTACGATACGTCATATTTCATCACGCGTTACACATCTTGATTGCTCCACCACTACTTGTAGCATTGCCTCTCCTCAAAGGGCTGCGTCGGATCATGACGTCCGCAGGACTCGTTGTGGTCCTGCTGTCTCCTGTTCATGCGGCCCAGATTACCGGCTTGGAGTCCCCCAATAGCTTCATCGGAGACGAGTCGGGACGAGATTTTTTCATTTCGAATATCAATGGTGATCCCGACGCCAGAGACAATAACGGATTTATTACCAAGCTGGATGCCTCGGGCAAGATTCTTAGTCGAAAGTTTATTCAAGGCGGAGTCGCCGATGTACTGCTCCATGCACCGAAAGGCCTGGCGCTTGTCGGCCGCATCCTCTATGTTGCGGACCTCGACCAACTCAAAGGCTTTGATGCCGCGACCGGCAAACCGCTTGTGGCCGTCTCGATTCCCACGTCTGTTTCGGGAAAACCCGTCTCCTTGACCGGTATCGCCGTCGGGCAAAACGGCCTGCTCTATGCTTCGGACCAGAATGCCAACTCGATCTACCGCATCGATCTTGCCTCGGACCACCGTGTGACGCTGTTGATTCACGATGATCGCCTGGCAGGACCATCGGGAGTAGCGGTTCATCCGAAAACAGGACATGTGATCGCGGTGAGCTGGGAATCGGGGAAAATCCTGGACATCACTCAGGAGGGACAACTGACCGAGCTGGAATCCAATGGGTTTTTCACCGGTCGGTTTCAAAACCTGAGCGGGGTGGATTTTGATCGCTGGGGCAATATGTACGTCTCAGATTTTTCCAAGGGAAAGATTTGGCGCATCACCAGAGACCACCGGTTTCAGGTGATTGCGGAATATCTCCCGACTCCGGCGGACATCGGCATCGACCGCATGAATAATCTCATTCTGGTCCCCTACCACTATGAACATGCCGCGGAAATGAACGGCCTTGAATCTCCGACTTCTGGAAAATCCAAGGGAACGAAACGCTCATTGGCGGATTATGGGTTTATCCCTCCACCGACAAAATCTGAGCAGGAAGGGGCAAGCAAGAAATGAGTCTCTGTGCCTACTGCCGACAGCGGAAAGGGAAACGCCCCTGCCCTTCCTTGAACGGATCGATTTGCAGTTCCTGCTGCGGAGAACACCGGCTCGTCCGAATCACCTGCCCCAACGACTGTGTCTTCTTGGATACGGGGAGCGATTATCAGCAGAAACGGCTGGGTGAACAGTTTCGGCCCGTTCGACGGGATTTTTACCGGGAGTTGGATGAATTAGGCAGCGCGAAATCCGTAGGCCTATTCAATCTGCTGGAGGTGATTACGTTTAGTTATTTTGAGGGACGCCGCGACGGGCAGGATGCGGAAGTCGTCACGGCCATCGAAGCTCTGCGCCGTGAACTCAGTCCGCTGCATATTCCGTCGGCACCCATGCCGGTGTTCGCGGAACACCTGAAAAAAGAATACGAGAACATCAAAAAGGAGAACCCCGAGCAGATCGCGGATATGGCCGATGCGCCTGAGGTTCTTGATCATATCATCAAGTTCATCTCAGGCTTTTCAGGAAAGGACTTCCAATCGCGCCGTTTTTTGAATGGGTTGATCGGCTACGTCAAAACCTTTCATCCGGCTATCGCCGAGCACCTCAAGAAGAAGCATGAACAGGGGCATATCATTCTGCCTGGGGAATCGTTCATGCCTCCGTCGGAATCTGAGCCCCACACCCATGGTCCCGGTTGCGAACATCAGCACTAACGACTCCGCTTCATCCGACCGTCGACCCTCTCATACCTGATACCTGATTGTCGCAATCGTTCTTCCACATGGCGCGCCAAACGATAATCCGCCTCGTTTGAAAGCGTCACGATTTGCACCCCGATTTCTCGCTCCTTTTTCCAACGCACCAGCACCTGTTCGACATCGATTACACCATCCCCATCAGGCAACCAGAGCTGAAGCGTGATGACACTCTCACGTGGAATATTCGTTGGGCCTTCGATTCTGAATCCGTTCAGAGAGATATCCCGAACAATTGCCGCCTGAAACGAATACTGTGTCAGGCAATACCCGATGTAGTCGGCTGGGATTCTTCGATACATGCGCTTGGTGGATGGCACGCTCATAAACCGTCTCCCTGATGTATCCGCGAGGGACCAAGGATAAACTGGTTGAGGTCAGCGCGAACATCCCACAAAAGCTCCCCCTCTTTCGTAGGGATTCGGTAGGAGCCAGCGAGAAACCTATGGCGTACGACTATCGCCCCCTTGGAGAGTTCCACGAATTGAGCCGACTTGGCAAAGTCGTTCTGCCGCAAAGGCTGAGAAGCCGTGGCTTCCTGCGGAGGTGGCTGATCGCAAAGTAGATGTCCTACAGGGCCGCTCAAAAACCTGGCAATGGAAGAGATCTGTTGTGCGGTACGGTGTGAAAAACACAAGGGGTTATCGGATGCGCCACACGGATTTACTGCATGAGGGGACTCTGATCCGTAAGTTACTCCAGGACAATGATTGTCATCTCAACGCGATTGATCGGATTATCCCGTTCGTCACGGGGTTCGTTGACAATCTTATCGGCGACACCGATCCCCTTGGTGACTTTTCCAAAGATGGTGTATTTGCCGTCAAGATACGGAGAATTCTCCACCACGATGAAGAATTGCGATCCTGCCGTATTCGGATCGTCTGCCCGTGCCATGGATACCACTCCGCGCTTATGCGGGAGGTCGCTGAACTCTGCGTTGATGGTGTACCCGGGCCCACCCTGTCCATAGGTATCTTTTTTGAGGGAATCCTTTGTGTTGGGATCACCGCCCTGAATCATAAATCCGGGAAGGACCCGATGGAAAATGGTGCCGTTGTAGAACCCGTCTTTGGCCAGCTTGATAAAATTCTCTACATGTCCTGGGGCGACGTCAGGAAGAAACGTGATCTCGATATCACCGAATTTCGTTTTGACAAGCGCACGAACCTCCGGCTTTTCCACCGTCGGCTTGACCTCGGGCTTTCCGGCACACGCCGCACACAGGACCAGTCCAACGACCGCAATGACACAACATTGGAGCGACTTCCGAACATTGAAACGCATGCAACGTGCCTCTATTCCGCCACGACGGTCAT
>JAOUPN010000078.1 GCA_029879905.1 Nitrospira sp.
GAGTGAATGATCGACAACGAACCTGGTCTGTGCTGACTGCAGTACGACTTGTACACAAGAATGTCAGTAACGTAAAGCGCTTTCGGACGTGCCGGGTTCAACATCTTCGTGCCTGGATCGATTATGCGAAAGGATCCCATCAGTTGTATTACTGGCGTACGCGCTCCGGTGTGGAGGTCGATTTTGTGGTCTATGGAGATGGCGGGATCTGGGCGATTGAAGTCAAAAACAGTGCGCGTGTCAAACCTGAAGATTTACGTGGTCTCAAAGCGTTCCAACAAGACTATCCGGAAGCGCAGTGTGCATTGTGGTATCGGGGCGACGAAGCACTCAAAGTTGACGGGATTCACTGTGTCCCTTGCGAGGTGGCGTTGCGCAGGCTCCATCCAGACCGCAAGTTATTCTAGCGATGGTGTTCGGCACGAGTAAGCGAATTAGAGAAGGCACAGTCTACTGGTGGTGTTTATTCGGCGGCGTCATGAAGAGAGGCTGCGCCTGATGAGCCGCCGGAACGCACGAAGTGCGGTTTTATAAAAAGCAAAGATTACCGGTGGTGTGTATCCGCCGGCCCTGATGAGAAGGCCGTCGGCACGCACGAAGTGAATTAGAGAAGGAAAAGTCTACTGGAGGTGTGTATCCGGCGCCAACAATGAAGAGAAGCTACGCTTGAAGAGGCGCCGGCACGAGCGAGCTTGGTTTGGTGGAGGGCAGGGGATTTGAACCCCCGACCCCTACGTTGCGAACGTAGTGCTCTCCCAACTGAGCTAGCCCCCCACTCCATATCCAGTGCTGAGGTCACAGTTCTGAGTGCTGAGAGTTGTCGCACCAAGAACTCAGGAGACAGGCAGGGCGCTGTTTGAAAAACATCGCGGGGATTGCCAAGGCTGAATTGCCTGGGTGCATATGCCGCGAAAGAGAACGGGGAGGATGCAGCGCCCGCGTCTCCGTGGAGGAGCATTATACACAAGACGCCGTTCAGACTCTACTGAAACAATTCACTCGTCTTCTCATGAAGCCATGGTTTGAGGGCCGTGGAGGGACATGCAGTAGATGCCGCCGAAGACTCAAAAGGGGGCCCGACTGGAAACCGTGGGGCTCCATTTGTCAGACGTAGACGACCTCGACCAGGGCCAGAAATTCTTCTAACTGCGCAAGCTGTTGCGCACAAACAGGATTGTCCTGTTGTTCAGCCGCCTGTTCCATGGCCGCCCCGATTTCGCTGATCCGATGAAATCCGTACCCCCCGCCGTCGCCTTTCATCCGATGTCCGAGCATCTGGATGGTGGTGAAGTCCGCATCAGCCAGAGCTCGCTGGAGGATCTGCACATCTTTGTGCCGATTGGCCAAAAAAATGGGAACAATGTCTTCAAAGTCTCGGTCAATCCGGACAATAAGACGATTCGGCGACTCCGGTTGAGAGTTCTGCATGGGTTAGGCCGCCTGTTTGCCCATCGGCTGCTTGAGGATGTCCAGCAACGTTTTTTTTCTGATAGGCTTCGTCATATGAACGGTGCATCCTGCCTTTAGACTTTTGGCGGCTTCCTCCTTCAACGCTAACGCAGTTAAGGCGATGATCGGAACCGGTGCCAGCTGATGGTCATCTTCCCATTGACGGATAGCTCCCGTCGCAGCGAATCCATCCATCACGGGCATTTGCATGTCCATGAGTATCACATCGTAGCGGGTATCCTTGATCTTTTCCACCGCCTGAGTTCCGTTGTCGACAATGTCAAGTTGGTAATCGGTGTCTCGTAGGTAGGAGCGTATCAACATTTGATTGTCCGGAGAATCCTCCGCCAGAAGAATTTTGCGAGGAGGTCCGGGCATGTCGTCATGAGGCGGTGAATGGACCTTCCGAGTTCGGGCGACGGCTTCTTTCATTCGGCGACAGGCAATTTCGATGGTTTTGATAAGGTCCGCTCGGCGAATGGGTTTAATCAGATAGCCACCGAGTGCGAGGTCGTAGGTGCGTGCGATGTCGTTGGCCCAGTCGTCTGAGGTGAGGATGATGATCGTCAATCCCGTATCCAGGGCGTTCTGTTTGAGGTGGTCTACGACTTGGAATCCATCCATATTCGGCATTCGGCAATCCAGGAGGAGCAGCTCGAAGGGCCGGCCTTGGTCGGCCGCTTCCCCCAGTATACGGATCGCGGACGGACCGTCCATGGCTTCGGTGATATCCGCATGACTTTCAGATAGCATTTCCCGAATGATCAGCCGATTGATCGAGTGATCATCGACGATGAGGGTTTTGAGGCCGTTCAATTCGATGATGGGAGATGGTTGGGGGGGATCGATCGTCGTCTGCACATCGAGCGTGACAGTGCAGTGAAAACGACTACCTTTTCCCACGGTGCTCTCCACCCAAATCCGGCCGTGCATGCGTTCGGCGAGATGTTTCGAGATAGCCAAGCCAAGCCCTGTTCCTCCGTATTGCCGGGTTCTTGATGAGTCTCCCTGTCTGAATCGTTCAAAGATGACCTCCAGCTTGTCGGGGGGAATGCCGATGCCGGTGTCGGTGACAGTAAAGTGAATCGCACCGGCCATGCTTGCTCTCATGTCTTTGGTCACGTGGAGTATGACGGAACCTTTTTCGGTGAATTTAATGGCATTGCCGAGGAGGTTGACCAAGATTTGTGTCAGTCGCACAGGATCGCCGATGAGATGGCGGGGGACATCAGGGTCGATGCGACAAGCAAATTCCAGACTATTTTCATTGGCCTGCATCGCCAACATATCCATGATCTTGTCGATGAGTTCTTCAAGATTGAACGAGATGGAATCCAGCTCCATATAGCCGGCCTCGATTTTCGAGAGATCCAGAATATCACTGATCAAGCCGAGCAGTGCGTCCCCCGCTCGTCGAAAGACCCGTAGATATTTTCTCTGTTCCGAGGAGAGAGGCGTGTCCCACAACAGATCGGCCGTGCCGATGATGGCATTCAACGGGGTGCGGATTTCGTGACTCATGCTGGCGAGGAATTCACTCTTGACCCTGGTGCTGGAGAGGGCTTCCATCTTGGCCGCTTCCAGCTCTTGTTCGTGCTGTTTCTGTAGCGTGACATCGCGGATGGAGGCAATGGCAAAGCGACCTTCCGGTGTGTCCATGAAACTCAGGCTGACATCCGTGGAAAACTCGCTTCCATTATGGAGACGCCCCGACAGCATAAGACCGGCGCCCATGGGTCTGGTGGCGGGATGGTCGAAAAAAAGCTCATTGTGTTTCTTGTGCCGCTTGCGAACCCGTTCGGGTAACAGGATGTCCATGGGCTGGTCGAGCAGGGTGCCGGGCGAGTAGCCGAAAAGAGTCTCGGCGCGTGGATTGTTCAAGACGATTTTTCCATCACTGTTTACAATAATTATCGCGTCGGGCGTTGAGTTGAGGATATGTCGAAATTTCTGTTCTGCAGCGGTCGCCCGCTCATGCTCTGATGTCACTGTCAGAACGGACTGTCTCAACCCGCGGATGCTCCAGAGGAGCGCGAGGCCTAACGGCAGCACCATGGCGAGGGCTGCCATCCCGACAAGGAACATGGTATGCCGGATCGGAGCGGCAATGTCGTCGTAATCCGCTCGGAGGAGTGCCCCAAATTGAAGCGCATCGCCGCCGTTCAGTCCTTTCGATCGGGCGTAGCCCGTGACCACGTCCTTTTTCAGGCGCGCGTGTCTTTCTTGGATGTAATCAGCAGGAGAAGAAACGGCCAATTTAGCCGAATGCACCCCCAGGTTTATTAAATTAGACTCGCCTTCTTCGTGGAGAACAGAGTCGGCAATGACATCTCCGTTTAGTCTTATAAACTGATACTCAAGACGGGTGCTGGTTCCCCATTGCTCCTGCAGTGCGGTCATGGCGCGTCTGAAGGAGTCTTCCAGGACCGGCATGGAAACGCGCGAGGTGACTGCGCCGATGAATTGTCCGCCTCGATCGTAGATCGGCGCCGTAAAGGCGATTGCCATGGTCTCGTGTGAATCTTGAGAGCGTTGTGGAGGCCGTATGTGAATACCACCATGGTCTCGTACGGATCGGAACCACTCCCGAGTACTTCTGTCTTGACCGACTGCGCTCTGGTCCGTTGACACGATAAGGCGACCGTTTTTGTCGGTGACGCCGAGCCATTCATAGGTCGAGTAGAAATCGAACATCGACAGCAACTGCATCTTCATGGCTTCCCGATCTTGTTCTCGGAAGGACTTGGCATTGGCCAACAGCTGAATATCGCCGTACCGTTCATTGAGGAGTGTGTCCAGTTTGTTGGCGATGTTGGTTGCTGTCGTGGCAAGGGTCTGCCCGGCCGACTCCACGAGTTTAGATTGGATATATCGGAGCGTCACGTATCCGGTTGCGGTCACGATGATGATCGTAAGGATGAATACGATCAGAGGCAGTCGGTATTCGCAATACGTGCAATTGCCCCTCTCAGGCGTCGGCGGGTGCGCCGAAAACGGAGAGGATTCCCGATGGGAAAATTGTTGTGAATCTTTCTGGTGAATCATAGCTGTCAGCGGGCCATGGATGTCTCCGGCTTATCGTCGTAATGCAAGAGGTCCCGTGTTGGATGACGACAAACCCTGTGTCATGCGTGATGCTGCGCTGTCAGTGAGTATGTCAGTGAGTGCGTCGTCAGCCGATCTCGTGCTTTTTCCTGAGCGGTTCAGTCGTCCTGAAAATCCCGGACTAGTGAAAGGATGCCGGCCGGCTTGATACGGTTACGTCCGTCTTGTTTCGCTTGATAGAGGGCCTGATCTGCGGCCTTGATGAGATCGGTGGGGGAGGTGTTTCTATGCGGGATCATGCAGGCATATCCGACACTGATTGTGATCAACTCTCCGTCCGAATGCGTAATTCCCAGTGATTCAACTCGGCGACGGAGGCTCTCTGCGACTTGAGCTGCGCCGTCGACGGTGGTGCCAGGGAGGACGATGGCGAATTCATCACCCCCGTAACGTGCTGCGAGGTCACCGGGACGATTGACGGAGGCTGAGATCGCCGAAGATAAGAGTTTAAGGCACTCGTCGCCTGCCGTATGGCCTTTGGTGTCGTTATAGGTTTTGAAGCGATCGATATCGAACATGATAAGAGAAAGGGGAGTGGATTCGCGCACGGCTCGCCGCCATTCTTGGTCGAGGAAGTCATCGA
The DNA here is from genome assembly GCA_029879905.1 of Nitrospira sp. Lineage (GTDB taxonomy): Bacteria > Nitrospirota > Nitrospiria > Nitrospirales > Nitrospiraceae > Nitrospira_D. Next base: position 5,138 of record JAOUPN010000078.1, read on the forward strand.
ACTGGCGGCGATTGGTAATGCCGGTCAATCCGTCCAAGCAGGAGAGTCGAAGCAACATTTGATTGGCTTCCTGCAATTGGCGCATGACTTCCAACAGCTCCTGCTCGCGAGAGCGTCGCCGTTCGATTTCATGGACGAGGCGGAGGACCGAACGTACTCTGGTCAGTAATTCAATCTTATTGATCGGCTTGGCGATATAGTCCATCGCGCCGGCGGCAAAAGCGAGTTGCAAGTCGACCGGATCGGTTTTGGCCGTAATCATGATGATGGGGGTGTCGCGGTAGCGATTGACGGCTTTGATTTGCCTCGTGGCTTCAATGCCGCTTGTCAACGGCATCAAGAGATCCATCAGGATGAGGTCAATCCGTCCCGGAGCCTGTTTGTTTTCATCGAGACCAAGGTGTGTGAACGCGGCAGCGGTGGAGTCCGCTGTAAGGATATCTTCATAGCCTGCGGCCGATAAAATCGTCTGTAAGAGCAGACGGTCATCGGACGAGTCATCGACGAGAAGGATACTCATGTCAACCATGTTCCTGATAATGGATGCTGGCGGAATCGTAGCAGTTAGTCGGGGTGAACACCAGGATAAAGCTTTTTAATACACGACTCACAGATACCATGGGTGAATTGAGCTTCGGAATGTTCACTCAGGTATTCTTCAAGCCTTTGCCAGAATCCGCTATCGTTCCGAATGTTTTTGCACGAGGAACAAATGGAGATCAGGCCACGGAGACTCTTCACTTCTTGGAGCGCATATTGGAGTTCCTCGTTGCTGCGTCGGAGATCAGCCTCCCTCTCTTTCCGGCGGTCGCGTTCGCGTTTCAGCATCAATGCCGAGCCGACGCGGGCAAGTAGATCGATGGGGTTCGGCGGCTTTTTAATGAAATCCGTGGCTCCGGCTGAGAATGCTTCTTTCAAGTTATTCGGTGTCTGTGCGCCCGTGATCATGACGACCGGAATATCACGAAGATGATCCTGTTCTTTGATCCGCTTGCAGGCCGTGATGCCGTCGAGGTCCGGCATATGGATGTCCAGGAGAATCAAATCGAAGGAGACGGACGGAGAGCCGCCGTCGAGGGATAATGCTGAAAATGCTGCTTGTGCGCAATCAACCGTCACGACATCGGCGTAGCCTTCTTTGAACAGAATAGACCGGAGCAATTGATGCTGGGCAGGTGAGTCGTCGACGATAAGAATTGCCATCGGATTCTACGAAGGTTGTGCAGGAACACGCCGATATTACTCGATACTATGCGATCAACTCAGTAAGTATAGCAGGTGATCGGGATTATTGCCGGGCCAGTCTGGCTTTGACCAGGTCACTGATTACTTTGCCGTCGGCGGGTTGTCCTGCGAGGCGGGCCATCACGGCTTTCATGACCGCTCCCATCTCCTTCAGGGTGCCGGCTCCCGTTTCAGCAATGACCGAGGAGACAATGTGTTCAAGCTCTTGAGGGGTAAGGGCTTGCGGCAGGTAGGCTTCTATAATCGTGATTTCCTTTCGTTCCTTTTCCGCCAGTTCCAAGCGTTGCGCCTGTTCAAACTGGGTGGCCGACTCTCGGCGTTGCTTGATGAGTGTGGTCATGATCCGACTCATTTCGGCATCGTCTAAGTCTTTTTTGAGTTCGACTTCTTTGTTCAGGACGGCAGCCTTGATCATCCGGATGACATCCATCCGAAGCTGATCCTTGGATTTCATGGCCTGTTTCAAATCTTCCGATAAGCGATCACGCAACGACATGGCAGCCTCACTGAATGGGATGGTGAATGGATATGTGTCGGGCAGCATACGCTCCGGTCTGTGTCGAGTCAACGAGACGAGTCGACATGGTATTCACAGGACTCTCTGGGTATGATAATCACCGCACAACGCTCATCGGTGATGATTCAGGTAATCAAGGAACGGATGGTCAGTTGCAGATAGTGGAGGGCGTAGATGGATAATCGAATGTCATGGAAGAATACAGTATGGCATGGTCTCTGGGCTGGTGTGATGGGACTTGCCTTGTTCGGATTCGCAGGATGCGCAAGTGACCAGCCGATGCCGTCTGCCAAGCCGGGGACTCGCGATCAGGTGCGAGGCCATGCAGACAAGGCGTTCGACAGTTTGAAGCAAGAGGAGAAGCGTCCGGCATCCGAGTCCGGGGGATCAATGTATTAATTCCTCTGCGGAGAATGACCGGTATCCGGTGTCTCCGGCAGGTGATCGGTGCGTTCCGTTTTATGATGGGATAAGGAGTCGATGGTGATGGAAAAGCGTCTGAGGATTACCGACCCCGAGAAGTTGACCTTGCTCTACGAGCGATTTCGCGATGTGTGTCTGGTAGAAAAGGAAGTCTGGAAAGAGATTTTTATGCCGCGAGAGACGAATGCCGGTCCCGTCAGAACCAATATTCAAGATCGCTATGATGTGGAGATTGATGATCCGGCGATTGAAGCGACGCTAGAGGCCAATATCCCGCGGGGCGGGGCGGCATTGGGCGCGGCCATCGAGGAATACCGCGCCCATATCTCATTCTGGAAATAACCTCTTCGCAGGATGCTGAAAAAGTCCACCAGCTTCTTGTAGGTCAAGGTTGAGTAAATGTACAAGCGCTTCTTAACCTAAACCTCAGCCTGTTCAGCGTCGCTCGCTGCGGCCTTGCTGGACGGCCATTTTGAGCATCCTGCATGGCTCTTTGCTGTGTTCTCACATGTCGAGCATTGTGATAGGCGCTGTGTCTCCCTCAGTTGTTCGTAATCTATTAGAGCTCTTCAAGCGCCGCAATACGGGCTTCAATCGGCGGATGTGTGGAGAACAGACTCATGAACCCTCCGCTTCTGCCTGAAATTTTCATCGTGGCCAGCGCATCTTGTGTCGCATATTGGAACTGAGCGCGGTTGACCCAGCGATCGATGGCCCGCAACGCGGCAATCATGGAATCTTTTCCATAGACCTTCGCCGCAAAGGCATCGGCTCCGAACTCACGGCGCCGCGAGAACCAGCTGATCACGATCGACGCCAGAATACTCACGATGATCTGGACCAGGATCGACAGGCCGAACCCCAAGGCCGCCTGATCTCGCTCCGCAAAAAATCGGCGTACCCACATGGCAATGTAATAGACGAAGGTATTCATGAGCCCTGCAAGGATAGTCGTGGCGAACATGTCGCCGTTGTACACGTGACCCATCTCATGGGCCAAAACCGCCTTGACCTCGTCTTCTCGAAGATTCTGGAGCAATCCGGTCGACACAGCCACCATGGAATTGTTCTTGCTGGGGCCGGTGGCGAATGCGTTGGGATCCGGCGAGTTATAGACCCACACTTCGGGCATCTTAATGTGCAAGCGTTGAGCGATCTCTTGTACGGATCCGTAAATCAAGTGCTCAGCCTGTGAGCGAGGTTGAGTGATCTGCTGGCAGTCCAGCATGGCGCGGGCCATTTGCTTGGAAAAAGCCAAGCTGATAAATGCTCCGCCGAATCCAAACATCCCGGCCCATACCAGCGTGGTGAGATCGACCGAGCCTCGTACATCGACTCCGAACATCGGTAGAATCACGTTGATGACAATCGGAACGGTCAATGACAGCGTGATCATGATGAGAATGTTGGAGATCAGTAACAGTCCCATTCCCTTCATCCATTTCATCGGCATCCTCCTTGGCGAGATTAGATACTCGCACTCTCTCTCATCTACATGCGAGCGGAATATGGCATTATACACAAACTCTTTCCGTGAGGGACATCCCACACCGGAGTTCTCTGCCATTTGGGAGAACATAAGACCTGGTCATGAAAAGTCAAGGCTCATAGGTCTCTGAGATGCGGAGGAGGGTCGGTTGACCCATTTGAGCCCTTCCTGTTACAAGATCACAAAAGATAAAGCTTTTTGGTGTTAGTCCGGCTCTTGGGATACCATGCAGGGACAGATCCCTGAAGAGGTATGAACGGTGGCGCACGAATCGACTGTTTTGGATGAACAGCATAGCCGGACGGCTGAAGTCCCGTCGGAACAAGATCCTGCCGGTAGGACCGTATCCAAGCCTGAGTTATTGAAAGCCCTCCTGAAGCAGGTCTCGCGGCTCTTTTACACCACATTGGTTGTGGTGCCGGCGAATGTGCGTGATCAAGTCAGTCTCGCCTATTTATTCGCACGTGCCGCCGATACGATTGCGGATACGGACTTGATCGATCGGCCAAGCCGTCTTGAGTTTCTCAATCTGCTCAAGGGACAATTTACCGGTGATCAGATCGTGTGGGAGCAGGTTCAGGCCATCCAACGGGCGGTCGCGCCGCTTCAACAGGATTCAGCCGAACGTACGTTACTGGAGCGGCTGGATGACTGCTTCCGATTGTTTCTTGACTTTTCGCCGGATGATCGGCAGCGGGTGCGGCGGTTGATGACAACACTCACCCAGGGGATGGACATGGATTTGCGCGTCTTCCCCGGCCGGTCCGTCGAAGAGCTGACCGCCCTGAAGACCGCCGATGAGCTGGATCGCTATACCTATTATGTAGCGGGGTGCGTCGGTGAATTCTGGACGGATCTGATGTGCGCCCATCGGAAGGCGCTGGCATCATGGAATGTCGCGGAAATGTCGCAGGTCGGGATACGGTTCGGGAAGGGGCTGCAGTTGACCAACATTATTAAGGATGTCGCCCACGACCTGCAGAAGGGGCGGTGCTATATTCCTGAGCCGATGTTGGCGGAGGCGGGGCTCACGCCTCAGGATCTCTTGGATCAGTCCAATCTCCCGCGAGTAAGACCGGTGTTGACCAAGTTGGTACGCATGGCGGTGGATCATTTGGACCAGGGTTGGCTCTACACGATGGCCATTCCCCGCTATGAAACGCGGTTGCGGCTCTCCTGTATGTGGCCGATCCTTTCTGCCGGCGAGTCGTTGAAATCAGTGCTTCATTCACCTGACATCTTGAATCCAGCCGTCAAAGTAAAAATCCCTCGAAGCAAGGTCTATCAAATCCTCGCGATGACGACCGGTACCGCCGCCTGCGGGTACGCAGGAACTGCCTATTGGGGGCATCTGCGCAAACAGATTGCGTAGCCAGGCTGTTGAAAAAGTCCGCAATGTCGTCCTCGCAATCCGTGAAACGTAAGAAACGATGAGAAGAATTCTCTGTGGCGTGACGTTCTGCAACCGTTCACCCACCTTCGCAGGAAGCCACGGCTGGGTAGTCGTGTGGCTCCACCCCATCCACAAGAACGTTGGGCCTATTTTCATGGAGCCCGGCGATCTGTAGGCAATAGCCTGCAGAACCTTCACCTACGAAAGTACTGTTGCCCTCGCATACATCAATGCGAGATTCTGGTGGCCATATCGTGGAAAGTGGTCATGCCCCCATCCAACCAAGGGGTTTCACTCCTAATGGAGTCTCTCTGTGTTCCCTAGGGAGTGGGTTGTGATGTTGATCCAGAACGTTGAAAGGGGGCGTGATATTTGCTCTTTTACGAAAAAATCATTGCGAGTGTGGATGGATCAGACTGCAGGGATGTGCAAGAAGAGGGGGAGGTTACAACTGTGCGCAGAGGAACAAAAGGGTGGAACATGAAAAGCATTTTTAAGAACCTTATGTTGTGTTCTGTCGGGGCGATGGCTTTGGTCGCCCTTGGCTGTGGGAGTGAAGGGGGCGGTGGAGGGACGCCTGTCGCACGACCTGGGACGGTCAGTGTGTCGCTTACAGATGCCCCGGCGTGCGGGTACGAGGCGGTTGTCGTCACGGTGAAAGAGGTACGCATTCATCAAAGTAGTACTGAAAATGATCAGAATGCAGCCGGGTGGAAGGATATTACGCTGGACCCTCCGCGTTCGATCAATCTGTTAGAGCTCAATGACCCGACACAAACGAGTTTGGGGCTTGATTACCTTGGAGAGACTCAGGTGACGGCCGGGCACTATACGCAATTGAGGCTGGTTTTGGAGGAAAATAAGGGCAACGACCCTTTGATGTGGTCCAACTATATTGTTCTAGAGAGTGGGGACCCTAATACTCATGATCCAAGCGAGAGAATAAAGCTTGGAACGCCGAGCGGAATTCAAACCGGTATTAAACTGATTCATCAATTCACTGTTGGGTCAGGCCAGAGGGTCGATCTGTTGTTCGACTTTGATGCCTGCCATTCAATCGTTCAGACGGGAAGTGGCAAGTACAAACTGAAGCCAGTGATCAAGGTCATCCCCTATGAGCTCAACGGTATTGAGGGATTTGTTGATGCGTCCCTAGTTGGGCAGCATGTCATTGTGTCGGCTCAAGATGGTGGAGAGGTCATCAGGGCCGTTGTGCCGAATTCAAGTACGGATCCAGATTTCAGGGGGAAATTCTTCCTCCCACGTCTAGACCCAGGGAGCTATGATGTTGTCATCACGGCAGATAATCATGCCACGACGGTGATTACTGAGGTACCGGTTCAGACGGAGACAAGCGTCACACACATTAGTACGAATGCTACTCCGTTTCACTTAGCGGACTCTTCAATGCAGAGTGTCGATGGTACTGTGACATTGGATCCTGCGGATGATGAAGGTCTTGTTATTGTAAAGGCAAAGCAAACATTAGAGTTAACTCCGCCAGTTGTCGTGACTGTGAAGTCATTAGTCGCGGCGGTAGTAGGGGGTGGCTCGGCAGGCGACTATCAATTCAATATGATGCTGCCCACAGGCGCGCCTGCGGTTGCTCCTTATAGTTTGATTCCTCCAGCCATCGCTCCGGATTCTTCAGGACAATCCTCTGTAGCAAAGAAGTACGCGTTTTACGTGTCAGCCCAGACAGACACAACTAATTACGCAACACAGGTCCCACTTCCTTTGCCTGCAGTGGATGTTACTACTGTTCCCCAGCCATTGACGTTTGATATGACTCCATGAATGAATGACTTCTGACAGCAGGCACTAGCGGCCTGCTGTCGGAAGGTGGAATTGGGGTATCCTGTCTTTCTCGGCACTGCAATATCGCAGTGAATCTTGCGCAAAAATTAATGACATCGAGCCCTATGAGGGGCGTTAGCTTGGCGGGTTAGTAGGCGACGGCATGTCTGCTATGTCTTCTTTCTCTCCACTTGTGAAGGTGGCGTGGCTGGTCACCCACTGCGCGCATTGACCGAGCACCGCCTTCAATCTGAATTTGATTAATTCTTGTGTGCGCGGTCAGCGAGCACGGGTGATCGGCTACGACGCCCTCACTTCTTACTTCTTCTGCGGTTCCAGCAGTTTATCGCCCTTCTTGAATACGCCGTAAATCGCTTGCGAGGGGCAGGCGTCCAGGCAGAGGCGGCAACTTTCGAGACAGCGCGAGGGGTCGAATTTATACGGCGGTGTGGAGAGCCAGGCACTGGTCGGACAGATGGGGATGCAGATCCCATTGTGGGTGCAACGGTCGGCATGGCGCACGAGGTGATCGCGGGCGATCATCATGGGTTTGACTCCTTCAAAGAGACCTTGTGAGAAGATCTCAAACA
>JAOUPN010000379.1 GCA_029879905.1 Nitrospira sp.
GTCCCAAGCATTTTCGCTGTATCTGGACTTGACCGTTGAAGAAAACATCAGACTCTTCGGCGGGCTTTACGGGCTCGACAAGCGCGCGATGAAGGAGAGGTTTCAATGGATCGTCACCATGGCGGGATTGTCCGGATACGAATCGAGCCTGACGGTCAAATTACCGATGGGAGTTCGCCAACGGCTCGCGCTCGGCTGTGCGTTGGTGCACAGCCCGCGGGTATTGTTTCTGGATGAACCGACATCCGGTGTCGATCCGATCGGGCGCCGCCGCTTTTGGGACATGTTGACGAGACTGGCGAGAGAGGAAGGGGTCGCGATTTTGATTACCACGCATCACATGAGCGAGGCTGAACATTGCGACAGGCTCGCGTTGATGTATGCGGGCCGAATCGTGGCGGACGGGACGCCGACAGACCTCAAGCGCCATGTCGAGCAGGAGGCCGGCTCGCTGTTTGAAGTCGTCGCCGATCAGCCGGCCAAGGCGTTGACGCATTTACAGCAGGCCGGGTTTCACGGAGCGGCGCTCTTTGGGACCAAACTGCATGTCTTCTGCCGGGATCCCGTGCAAGACAAGGCCTGCGCATGCCGTGCGCTCGAAGAGAGCGGGGTGAGCATCATCTCGGTACATGAACGAGCGTTGAGCTTGGAAGATGTGTTTGTGTATCGAGTCACAGCGCTGGAACGGGCGGCAGAGGTGTCCGTACACACGGTAGCCGTATGAATGTCAGACGCATCGCCGCGGTCGCCGGGAAGGAATGGAAGGAGACGGTCCGCAACCGGCTGTTCCTGCTGATGGCGTTTGTATTGCCGAGTCTCTGGATGGTGGTGTTCGGGTTTGGCCTGGTGTTCGACGTCGAGCATGTACCCTTCGCGGTCTTGGATCGGGACCAGTCGTCGCTGAGCCGCGACTACGTCTATCGGTTCATCGAATCGCGCTATTTCGACTATCGAGGATCCATCAATGATGAACGGGAGATCGATCGGATGCTGGGCGATACGGCCATTCGCATGGTGGTCGTCATTCCTGAGCGATTCGAAGAACAGTTGTTGGCGGGGCGGACGGTCACCGTGCAAACTCTGCTGGACGGAACCTTCCCCCTGCATGCCGATACGACCAAGGGCTATGTGATCGCCGTCAACCATTCCTTTACGCAAGAACTGCTCACCGACTTTCTTGCCCGCACCAGAGGGCTTGCGCCGGCAGACGCGCGCCGGCTCGCGGAGCCGGTCTCATTGGAGACCCGGTATCTCTACAATGAGGAAGTCCGCAGCACCTGGTCGATGGTCCCGGCGCTGATCATGTTCTCGTTGATGGTGGCATCGCCGCTCTTGACGGCGTTAGGCGTGGTTCGGGAGAAGGAAACGGGCTCGATTTACAATATCTATAGCGCGACGGTCAGCAAGGCCGAATTTCTCATCGGCAAACTCGCTCCCTACTTTGCCATCTCTATGATCAATGTCGCGTTGCTCTGGATGATCGCGGTGGGGTTTTTTCGAGTGCCCTTCAAGGGGAGCCTCACGGTGTTTTTCGCGGCATCACTGCTTTTTGTGCTCTGCAGTACCGGCATTGGTCTCATCATTTCTTTGTTGGTGCGGACGCAGATGGCTGCCTTGATTATCACCATCATCATTGCAATGGTTCCCACCATGGTGTTTTCGGGATTCTTTACTCCGGTGTCGTCGCTGAGTCCTGGAGCCCAGGTGCAGGCCCATTTGTTTCCCGCCATGTACTATACCGATGTGGTGCGAATGAGTTTTCTCAAGAGGTTGGACCTGACAATCATGTGGATGGATATGCTCGCACTAACCGGCTTTGCCGTGGCGTTGCCGCTGGTTGCCTACGGCCTCTTCACGAAACGGCCGAAGGCCTAACGGAATGCTGAAACCGTTCCCCGGCTTTGTGCCGTCACATCGTGAAAAGTGAAACGTAAAAGGTGACAAGACGAGGTGCCGTGGCTGTTACGTTCTGAACCTTTCATGTGTGGCGATGTATGTCGTAGGGGGATCAGAGACGGTTTGGGGAGGCCTGTGGGTGTTCATGGGCTTGGCCAAGATGTTCCATAGTTGCGTGTTCGACCTTGTGCATAGTTTCCCCGTAGTTCGCTGAACCGGTTCCATGCCTTGACCGGAGCGAAAAGATGAGTGGATGGGGGCAAAGTGACGAAGTGTGAAGCCGTGCGCTTGTGGACGCTCCGTCTTTTCGTGATGACGCGGAAGGAATTGCTCCAGTTGAGTCGTGATGGCCCGTTGCTGCTCTTCTTGGTCTATTCATTCTCCGTATCGGTCTATATCAGCGGGGCGGGGATCTCGATGCAATTAAGCCATGCCAGCCTGTTGGTCCATGACGGGGACCACAGCGAGTCGTCGCGCGAGCTGATCCATCGTTTTCAGGAGCCCTATTTTCGCTTCGATGGAGAAGTGCAGGATCCCAAGGTCGGGGTTGAGCGGCTGGACCAAGGCACGGCGATGCTGCTTCTCGACATTCCCCCGCGGTTTCACGAGTCTATTGGCGCGCGAGAGCCGGTGTCGGTGCAATTGCAAGTCGATACGACCAATGCGCCGCAAGGATTGTCGGCGGCTTCTTATGCGGCGCGTATTGTCGGGGAGTTTTCCCATGATCTGGCGTCGTTCCGTTTTGGTTCTTCAGCCAACCTCTTGGATATGCCGAGCATCGAGAGCGCCCATCGAGTCTGGTACAACCAAAATCAGGACGAAACGTGGTTTCAATCGATTTCCCATATCCTGCGCATGATCACCCTGTTCGCGTTTCTCCTACCGGCGGCGGCCCTGGTTCGGGAAAAAGAGCACGGTACTGTGGAACAATTGCTCGTGTCACCCATTACCCCTCTCCAGATCATGCTATCCAAGGTACTGGCCATGACGTTGGTGATTCTGGCCGCTACGGCACTTGCGATGGTGACTGTGCTCAAACCCGTCTTTGGCGTTCCGGTCAAAGGCAGCATCGCCCTGTTCTTCTTTCTCACGGCGCTCTACAGTTTCACCATAGCCGGGTTTGGCCTGTTTGCTGCTACGGTGACGAGGAACCAGGCGCAGGTGGGGATGGTCGCGTTGCTGGTGATCTCGCCGATGTTGCTACTGTCCGGCATCGCAACGCCGTTTGAAGCGATGCCCTCCTGGGTCCAGTCCATCATGGCGTTGTCTCCGCTCCGTTATTACGTCGACGTGACGTATGGAATCTTGCTCAAAGGAGTCGGCCTCGACGTGTTGTGGGACTCCATCTTGGCGATGGCCCTATTGGGTGGAGCACTGTTCGGCCTCGGTATGTGGCGGTTCCGCAAACAGTTGGAATAATGGAAAATAGGTAGAGAGGATGGAGGACAACTCGATGTTCTTGCCGTATTGAACCTCACCGGCAGTGCGCTCAATCTTGACGATCCGTGCAAGAGGCGACAGGTAAGAGGGTATTCCTGAAGCCATCGAATGTCCATCTTTCGTACCTAGGCTTTCGCCTAGGTTTGCCTGGATAACGTACCAGGTTTGACCGCTTCCTGAGGACTGGCCTCTTGCTTGGTTGATACCAACGAATCTACAATCGACGAATTCTACCTTCAAATGAGGACTGAGGTTGTGAACATACCGTCAGTCGGCTGGACCATTGCGGCTGCAGTAGCGATCTT
>JAOUPN010000381.1 GCA_029879905.1 Nitrospira sp.
GAGTGGCAATGCAACTTGGCCGCCGTGGGTATGGCCGGCGATCGTCAGCATCACGCGATTGGGGATCTCAGGAAATATATCGGGATTATGTGTAAAGAGGATCACGGGATCCGATGTTGTCACCTGTGTAAGGGTGTGTTTGACCTTGTGCCCGGCGGTCCAGAAATCGCTTACTCCGGCCAGCCATAATCGTTTCTGTCTGAACGACACGAGCATGGCGTGATCTTCTAATGTCGGGATTCCTGCCTGGTTCAGTGCCCTTCTGATCCGTTCCGTGTCCAATCCTCGGTCGTGGTTTCCGAGCACCGCGTATACACCCACAGGAGCGCGAAGTTTCCGCAAGGTTGACGCAATAGATTCTGGTGGGACGAATCGTCCTCCGACCACTCCTGTGACAACAATGTCGCCTGGTATCAAGATGAGATCGGGTTGTGCCTGGTTGGTTTCTTGGACGATCCTCTCAAGCTTGTCGAGCCCATTGAACGGCGATCCTGTGTGCAGATCCGCGAGGACGGCGACTCGTAATCCGTGAAGCGTGGAGGGCCAACTCGGCAGTGACAATTGATGTTCACGAACCACGAGCGATCTCGGTTCAATGACGAATGCCCAAGCGGCGAGTGCCGTGAATAGCAGGCATAGGGTCAGCCATGCCGCAGGGCGGATCTTTAGGTAGTTCTTCAGTCGGCGCATGGAAGCTTCCTCCTCACGGTTACCGGGGCCGGGATGCTCCAGGCCCCGCACGATCGAGATTTTCCGTCAGCGCGTGTTTATCGGTTCGAGAGGGGCGCCGATGTCGTACCAATCGATGTTCCTCGTGATGAGCATTACGAACGCGAGGATGGTAAAGAGGAGGAGCGAGCCCATCAGTAACGCGTAATCCTCCTGTCTGAGGAGGATGTATAACACTCCATAGAGTGCTCCCATCATACCGGTGAAGCCGGCACTTCTCACGATACTTTTGAGGATGTAGGTTGTATAGACACCGAGCAACGTTACACAGGCGCCGCCGGCAATAAGATAGGACAGGCCAAAGCTCAGATGTTCGGACAATGAGAGCAGCAGGAGGTAAAAGATGCAGAGGGCCGCGCCGACAAACCCGTATTGAACCGGATGTATCGCCAATCGCTTGAAGAGCTCAAAGAGAAAGAATGCGATGAATGTCAATCCGATGAAGAGAATTCCATATTTCACGGCGCGCTCGGCCTGTTGATAGACATCGACCGGTTGTATGAATGAGACACCCAGCGTGTGCGCGTGAAGGCTTGGACATTCTCTATGGGCGCATGCGGCGAAGAGTTGTTCCATGTTCGTTGAAAAGTACGATGTGTGCCAGGCGGCATCGAAGCCTTGCTCCGTGACCCTGCGCCGTTCGGGGAGATGTCGGCCGATAAAGCTTGGGTGGGGCCAAGACGATTGCATGGTCACCGTAGTATCTTTCCCTATGGGGAGAATTTCCAATCGCTCCATCCCTTGCAGCAGAAGGTCGAAGGCAAAGTCGAAGGTCTGAGCTTGTGGTGAGATTATGCCGATATTCGCATGCACCCCGTTCTTTGTGACGGAGTCATTCGTTCCTGGTTCAAACGGTTTTTGCTGATTTTGCCAGGTCAGGCGTGGATGCGTCTTGATCCCGCGAATATCATGGACTCCGATCACTAGGTATGCGGGTTTCCATTCGATGAGTCCACGCTTGTGTGCCTCTCCCAAGCCCAAGCCGTCAGGCAAGGCGAAGGCTCCTTTGACCGACATATTTGTCGTATAAAGAAGCGCTTTATGGATGCCGCGATACCGTTCTTCGGTCGTAATGGAATTTCCGATCTCGAGCCGGTCCGGCAGGAACGAGACCGTGCGATCCTCATAGCGAATTTCGGTGGTGGCCCGGCCGGTATTGTTGTCTTTCGAAGTTATTTCAATCTTTTCGCGGTAGGGGACGACGAGGATCGGGCCGATGATCTGCTGTGATTCAGCGGCGCTACGGGCGATGTCTTGGATCACTCCGTCGCGGAATCCTTGGCGCTCAGATACCGCACCTTGGATCATCAAGAGTGGTATCAGCAGCGTGACAACGAGTAATCCGATCATCCCTGCTTTGGAGAGGAGCTTGAATTGGCGCATCACGAACCTCCTTGCTGTATTGCCTGGACTTGACTCTAGCGCCGCTCGGTGAAGGGAATTGGAATGTTGTATGAAAATTGTGTGAAATGCGTGGTGCGGAGGGGGAGAGATGGATTTCAGGCGGGAATTCGTATGGTTGCGGTCGCGCCTCCCCCGGGATTGTTTTGGAGATCGATGGTGCCGCCATGAAGGAGTGCGACTTCTTGCACAAAACTGAGTCCGATTCCGGTGCCTTTTTTGCCGGAATCAGGACGTGGGAGGGAATAGAATCGGTTGAACACACGGCATAAAGCATAGTCGGGAATACCGATTCCTGTATCCCGGATCTGGATTCGGCAGTATCCGCCTTCGATGGCGCCCTGAACAGTCAGGATCCCGCCTGCGGCGGTAAAGGCCAGGGCATTGTCGATCAGATTGCCCAAGGCTTGGCGAAGCAGAAACCGCTCACCGCACACACACAACGTATCGGGCAGGTCTTCATGGATCTGCAGCTGTTTGACGGCCAGTTCGCCCCGCTTGGGCTCAAGGATGTCATTGATCAGTTCTTTAAGATTGATGGTCTCCACATTTTGCAACGACTGGCGTCGTTCTATCACGGCGAGGTCGAGCATGCGCTCGACGATCGTTTGCATGCGATGGGTCTCACCCTGAATATTGGAGAGGAATCGTTTTCGCTCGGGAGGGTCCATATCTTCCGTCAGCAGTTCGGCCGCTCCTGCGATCGCGGCCAACGGACTCTTGAGTTCGTGTGTCAGCGTATGAACGTATTCCTCGACATATTCTTTTCCTTCAAGTTTCGTCCGCATCGTTTCGATCGCGCGTCCCAGACCGGCTAACTCGGTTCCGGTGACTGCCGGCAATTCGACGCGTTTCCCGTGGCTCACGTTGAGCGCGTATTGTGATAAACGTCTGAGCGAAAACGTCAGCCAAAATGACAGCGCCATCCCGATGGCCAGCGAAGTGGCGAGGACGATAAGGCCGTCCCTGATGAGTTTATATTTGCCTCGGTCGATGAATTTCTGGACGCTCCGGTTTGGTTTAGCCACTGTCAACGAGCCGATGATGCGGGTGCCGTCCTTTATCGGGGCCGCGACATACATGACCGTACTGAGTTCGTCCGTGGGGTCGGTTTTTGTGCTCCTTGCTCCGTATTTCCCTTTGAGAGTCAAGTAGACGTCCCGCCATTGCGAATAATCTTTTCCGACATTGTTGCCGTCAGTATCGAAAATCACGATGCCGGTGTCGTCGGTGATGTAAATGCGATGGGAAGTTCGATTTTTGGACACTCCCCAGACGTTCGCGCCAAAAACGCGTTGGCTCGCCTCATGAAGACTTGCAGTAAATGCTCCGGTGTTGATTCGACCGGCTTTCACATCCTCCTTCACGATAATCGCCAGCAGATTGGCCGTGTCGATCAGAGTATCTTCCGTTGATTGGCGGACCATGGGTTTCAACTCGTCGAGAGTCAGGCTCATGGTAAAGTATGCCCAGATGGCGATCAGGAGAAAGAATCCA
>JAOUPN010000380.1 GCA_029879905.1 Nitrospira sp.
TCCTGCCGATCTCATCGCCGCCGCAGAGCATGGGGACGCCTTGGGACAAAAATAGGATGGTGAGAAAATTGCGTTTCTGACGCTCACGCAACTCTACGATTGTCGGGTCGCTGCTCGGACCCTCCGTGCCGCAATTCCAACTGTCATTCTCGTTGGTTCCGTCCTGGTTATTCTCACCGTTGGCCTTGTTCCATTTTTCGTTGTACGACACGAGATCGTGGAGGGTAAATCCGTCATGTGCCGTGATGAAGTTGATGCTGGCGAAGGGTCTCCTGCCGCTCATGCTGTAGAGATCGCTGCTGCCGGTCAAGCGATAGGCGAGTTCCGCCATTTGGCCGCCGTCTCCCTTGACGTACTTGCGGATCGTGTCCCGATATTTGCCGTTCCATTCGGCCCAACCCACGGGGAAATTTCCCACCTGATATCCGCCTTCTCCGACATCCCACGGTTCCGCGATCAGTTTGACTTGCGAGAGAATGGGATCCTGATGAAGGATGTCAAAAAAGGCGCTGAGCCGGTCAACCTCGTGTAATTCCCTCGCGAGCGTGGAGGCAAGATCGAACCGGAAGCCGTCCACATGCATTTCCGTCACCCAGTACCGCAAACTGTCCATGATGAGTTGGAGGGTTCTCGGATGGGTGACGTTGAGTGTGTTGCCGCAGCCTGTGTAGTCCGTATAGTACCGTTTGTCGTGTTCGACTAAACGGTAGTACGCGCTATTGTCGATGCCTCTGAACGAGAGTGTCGGACCGAGATGATTGCCTTCCGCGGTATGGTTGTACACCACGTCCAGAATGACTTCGATGCCGGCGCTGTGAAGCGTCTTGACCATGGTCTTGAATTCGCGCACATGTCGCCCGCGTACCGGGGAGACCGCATAGCGAATGTCAGGAGAGAAAAAACCGATGGTGTTATAGCCCCAGTAATTGGTTAAACCACGATCGGCAAGGTGTTTATCTCGAATGAAATGATGGGTCGGGAGCAGCTCGATGGCCGTGACTCCTAACTCCGTCAGGTGGTCGATCACGGCCGGAGTCGTCAGGGCAGAATAGGTGCCACGGATGTCATCCGGGACGTCCGGATGTTGGGCCGTGAGTCCTTTGACATGCACTTCGTAAATGACGGTTCGATCCCATGGAATTTTGAGTTGGCGGTCTCCTCCCCAGGTGAAGGCTTGATCGACGACGACGCATTTTGGGATATTCGCGGCATTGTCTCGTTTGTCGAGCGACAGGTCGGCTTTGGGGTCGCCGATCCGATAACCGAACATGGCATCAGACCATTCGACCGTGCCGGCGATTGATTTGGCATAGGGGTCGATTAAGAGTTTTGCCGGATTGAATCGGTGTCCTTCGTGCGGGGCGTAGGGTCCGTGAACTCTGTAGCCGTAATGTTGTCCCGGCCAGAGTCCAGGGATATAGGCGTGCCAGACCTGATCCGTTCGCTCTTCCACGCGAATTCGATGGGATTCTCGTGGTGCGTCCGGGCCGTCGAAGAGGCATAATTCGACCACGGTAGCATGTTCGGAAAAGAGCGCGAAATTCACACCTTCTCCGTCCCATGTTGCACCGAGTGGATAGGGTTTCCCAGGCCAGACTCTCATGAGCCCTGTTCCCATGTTCGAGGTGCGGGATAGCGAACGACGGAAAGGGTAGGCGAGGCGATTTCAATCCCTTCCTGTGCCAGAGCCTTCAGTGTCTGTGTTTGCAATTGATGTTTGACCCTCCGTCTGGATTTGGCATGGACCGTGTATCGCAAAGTGCAGGCGATCCAATGTTCCGTCAGTGAAATATACACTTGGGGAAGGGTTTCCGGTGTTCCCAACAGCGCCATGCCAGGTAATTGGCCAAGGGACGCCTGGGCGCTCTCCGCTGCCTCATCGGCATATCCACGGACCGCTTCCAACATAACTGTTTGAGCCTGTTCCCACTGGGGTCCATAAGAAATTGGGACGGTAAATTCATCCCAGACGTATGGCGCGCCCTTTGTGTAATTGAAGACGGGATCTTTGAACACGGCGGCGTTGGCGACCGTGACCATGCGGCCGGACAATTGGTCCGCCTGGACCCAGTTGCCGATTTCCAACATTGTTGTTTTCAGGATGCCGATGTCGACCACGTCGCCGATGACCTCACCGAGTTGAATCCGGTCGCCAACCTTATAGAGGTTGCCTGAGACAATCAAGCTCCAGCCGGCGATACTGACGATCACCGGTGCTAACGCAATGGCCAGTCCGGCTCCGGTCGCCCCGAGTACGAGCAACAGACCCTGGAGCCTCTGGGCCCAGATCCCGATAATCGCAACCAATCCGATCAAGGTCCCTGAATAGCGGAGGAGCTTATGGACCGTGTAGCGCCAATGTTCGTTTGAGACGGCCCGGTCGGCGGCCCAATCTCCCAGCCGTACCGCAAGGTACAAGGTGACGATCAAGACACCTGTGAGGAATAGGCGATCATCGAACTGGTTTTGCCAATTGTCCCACTGTTCAAGGATTGGGTTCATGACTTCTCTGTCCTTGGTTGTATCTAATAAGATGGAAACCGGCTGTATGCAAGAGGAATTTTATGCCGACAGGATCTTGTATAGGATCCAACCAGTCGGTAAAGTTGACGACAAGAATGGATATATAAGGAGAATGAACGATGGATGAACCATGGCGGTTAGAGCTTGGAGCGAACCAGATCGGACCAGGCCATGTTCGATTCAGAGTATGGGCTCCGTTCGCGCGGCAGGTTGCGGTGGAATTGGTCGGTCAGAGGCAGTCACCTGTGCCGATGCAGCCTGCGTCACCGGGATATTTTGAGGCCACTCTTGAGGATGTCGATCCGCGCGCGCGGTATCGATATGTGCTTGATGGGAATAAAGCTCGGCCTGATCCTGTATCCAGGTTTCAGCCGGATGGCGTGCATGGGGCATCAGCCGTCGTTGACCCTGATTGTTTCACGTGGACGGACGGAGGGTGGCGTGGCCTGCCGCTCAAGGATTTGATCATCTATGAGTTGCATGTGGGCACCTTCACGCAAGAAGGGACGTTCGAGGCGATCATTCCCCGCTTGACATACTTGAAAGAGACGGTCGGTGTGACGGCTATCGAGCTCATGCCTGTGGCGCAGTTTCCCGGTCGCCGTAATTGGGGTTATGACGGAACCTATCCGTTCGCAGTTCAGGCAAGTTACGGGGGGCCGCAAGGGTTGAAACAGTTCGTGGATGCGTGCCATGCCGCAGGGCTCGCCGTCATTCTCGATGTGGTCTACAACCACCTTGGTCCGGAAGGTAACTATTTGGGAGATTTCGGGCCCTATTTTACGGACCACTATCGAACACCGTGGGGATCAGCACTCAACTTTGACGGACCCGACAGCGACGAGGTCCGAAACTACTTCATCAGTAATGCCTTGTACTGGGTCACGGAATACCATATCGATGGGTTGCGGCTTGATGCCGTTCATGGGATCTACGATTTTAGCGCCAATCATATTCTCAAGGAGATGGCGGCTGCGGTTCATGCGGAAGCCGGCAAGTTGAATCGGCGGATCATGGTGATTGCCGAAAGCGATTTGAACGATTCACGACTTATCGGCCTGCCGGGAGCAGGCGGATATGGCTTGGACGGTCAGTGGAACGATG
>JAOUPN010000005.1 GCA_029879905.1 Nitrospira sp.
GGACGATTGCCACGCTGACCCCTCTTACCCGTAGCCGGTCCGGTCGTGTCGCCACTCTTCGTCTCTTGCATTCCAAGGGGGAGCTTATTTTACGAGGAGAGGAGCTGCGGAAGGCGGTGGGCTACAGGGTTGTGCCCAGTACGCAATTCACCATCGACTCGATCGGCGATGAGGTTATGATGTCCGGGTATGGGGCTGGACATGCGGTGGGGCTGTGCCAATGGGGTGCGAAAGAGTTGGCCCAGTTGGGCTATTCGTACGCGAGCATTCTGCTCTATTACTATCCGGGAACGGAATTGCAGCAGGCTTCATTGACTCAAGCACCTCAGGTTCCTTCGGTGATTCCCGCTCCTGGTTTCTGATGCAACTCGTCGAGTTTGATTTTCCATTCGATTCCTCCTTAGTCGCATTGCAACCTGTCACACCGCGCGATCGTGCACGATTGTTCGTGGTCGACCGTCGGACCGGTCGATCGGCACATCACCATGTCGCGGATCTCCCGTCTCTTCTCGATCCAGGGGATCTCGTGGTTGTCAACGATACGAAGGTCTTAGCGGCTCGGGTCCCGGGAAGAAAACAGCCGACGGGAACGCCTGTGGAGGTCTTGTTTGTCAGGGACCTCGGCGATGATATCTGGGAGGTGATGGTCAAGGGGACATTTCATGTTGGTCAGGCCATCGAATTCGATCGACAGGCTCGTGCGACGGTTCTCAAACGGAATGCCTCCGGTACCACGGTGAAAGTGGAGAGTCCGATCCCTGTGGTGCAACTATTGCGTGAAATCGGGCGGATGCCGCTGCCGCCGTATATCAAACGGAAGCCCAGCCGGGAAGACCATGACTGGTATCAAACGGCTTTTGCCGCACATGAGGGCGCGATCGCCGCGCCGACCGCAGGACTGCACTTTACACCGGATCTTCTATCTCATTTGGCAGCACGATCGATTCAGGTAGTGCCGGTGACGCTGCATGTCGGTCCGGGAACCTTCAAGCCGGTGGTGACGGAGAATATCGAGGACCACCAGATGGGAGCGGAAAGATTCGAGGTCGGCCGTGACGTTGTCGATGCTATTGCACGGACGAAGCAAGCAGGCCGGAGGGTCGTGGCGATTGGAACGACGGTAGTTCGGACATTGGAGACTGTGGCAAAAGAGCACGGATCGGTTGTGCCATCAGGCGGTGAGAGCCGTCTGTTCATTACACCAGGGTTTCAGTTTCAGACCGTTGATGTCTTGATGACCAACTTTCATCTTCCCAAGACCACCCTCCTCATGCTGGTTTCGGCCTTTGCAGGGGTGGAATTGATTCGCAAGGCCTACGAAGAAGCGGTTAGGGAACGGTACCGCTTCTACAGCTACGGCGATGCCATGCTGATTCTCTAGTAGTTCATGTACGTGTCTATTCCAATATTTCGAGAGGGAATCTCTCCCATGACTCAATCGATGTATCCACGCAGCCCCAAGGTCCTTCTTGGCGGTATTGCCCATTTGGGGCGGCTGATCGACAAGATTCGTCTCCGCCATGCCGGGAAGATTCAAGACTACAACTATTTGACGGTAGGGTTTGATCAGTACCTGATCGACTTTCTTGGCATTGATGCGCAAGCTTTTGAGCAGCGGGTCTTAGCCGGCGGAACGGATGATGACTTGCTGGCCTGGGTGCAGTCAAACGGAAGGCCGAGCACTCCGGACCGGGTCGAACAATGGTCGCGTCTCCTCTTGGCGGCGAAGCCAAAAGACGAGGAGGCCAATAAGCGCTATCAATCGCGGTTGCAAGATATCGCCTCGAAGCGCTGCGTTCCAATGAGCGCCCTGCCTGCTGTGACGACCTGGGCCGATGCGATCGATCTTGATGAAGAACGGATGTAGTCGAGAGGCTTAGAACAGCGTTCGTCCGATCTTTATGGGAAGGGAGCATTATGGCCGCACAATTGTGTATTGTGCGGCCTCGTGCTCAAGAGGGGAAGCCGTGATGGACGGCTGCCTGAGGAATCGATCAGAGCAGTTCGCGGCGGACCGTGACGGGAATTTTGACCTTGAGGGATTCTTGGTAGGCCGCCAGGGCTCGTTGTTGTTTCTGCAACAGCATGTCTTGAATGGCACGCTCTCTGCCTGCAATAGGATCGGGTGAGTCGGAGTCCGCCGCTCTCGTGGTCAAGGCTTGTCCTTCTGAGATCTCCGAAGGGGTTAAGGCGACCGAGTCGCGGACGACCATTCGTGCCTTGCCTGCCAACAATTCCCGATGCTGTGTCTCCTCAAATGCCGCCGGGGTCCAGTGATTGGCTGCAAGCAAGCGACGATACAGCTCAGGGTCAAAGGCGCCGTTCTTTTGAAAGTCGGGGATTTGGAGGATCATCTCCCGTAAATCCGTATCAGAGACAGTGATGCCCATGTCTCTGGCTGCGATGACCCACAGACGGCTTTCAACCAGTTGGTCCATCACCAGCCCTTTGAAGGTTTCATCCTTGACTTCGCCGCCGCCGCGTTCTTTATATGTGCGGTACATGAATTCGTGTGCCCGACGGAACTCATCACGGGAAATCGTCAGGTCTCCCACGTTTGCCACGGTATTTGTAGATTCTTCACCGAATCCCCACCAGCCCATGGTAATGATAAAGGCGATGGCCAAAATGCCCATGATGGATTTGATTATCCAGGGGTAATTGTGTTCTGCATCGCGCAAGGTCTTGATCATGTCGTCCTCTTATCGGGTTAGAACTGCCGATTCTACTTCGTGAAGGGATCTGAAGGCAAGATGGGTAGGCGTAGGGAAAAGAATGCAGTTTGGCGTAGGGTATTGCAAACAATCACGGCGGTGGAATCGTAAGGGGAGAGGGTAGATTTTCTGGCTATAGGGAGGAATGTTTTCGCATCGGAACGGGGGAGAAAGTCACCAAAAAAAATACAGGGGAAGATTGTGCCTGAAGAACGGTCTTTATTTGTGCAGGCACGTAGTTTTTGTTATATTGCCGAGAAATACAAGGAGATTCCTTGATAGGAGAGGCGTTGACCTCGAAGTTGTTGGATCGGACGGTGTATCCGAAGGCTCATGTTCTGAACCGATTCATCGCGAAGCTCATCGACCTGTTCATCGTCGTTGCCGCTGACCAAATCGCTCCTCCAGTCGGGTTGCTTTCCGGTCTGGCCTACATCTTGATTGCAGATGGATTTGCGGGTGGAAGAAGTATCGGGAAACGGCTGGTCGGCCTCCAAACCGTACGGGTGGATAGCCGAGATGCGGCAGGATTTCGAGAATCGATCATTAGGAATCTTCCCCTCGGATGCGCGCAGATTGCATTCGCGATTCCATGGGTCGGCTGGATCGCATCGTTGGCGATCTTAGTGTTCGAAGGTCTCCTGATTGTCGGGAATGAGCAGGGTCGGAGGCTTGGTGATGAAGTGGCGAGGACTCATGTCATAGACGCCGGTCAGTTGGCGGTTCCGGATTAACGCGTAGAGGCCGCGAACTCGGTGCCGGGTTGTCCGGCTGAGATGAAGGGAGAAAAGCCGTGGGGTTCCCAGAAGACATATTCGGATGGTTCTCCGACGATCTGGCGATCGACTTAGGGACGGCGACCACGTTGGTCTATGTCAGAGGGAGAGGCATCGTACTCAACGAGCCTTCCGTAGTAGCCGTCGAAAAGAAGACGGAGAAAGTGTTGGCCGTCGGTGCCGACGCGAAGAAGATGTTGGGGAGAACGCCTGGTAATATCGTGGCGGTTCGGCCGATGAAGGAAGGTGTCATTGCGGACTTCGAGATGGCCGAGCAGATGCTGAAGCATTTTATCCGTAAGTCGCACAACCGTAGTGCGTTTGTCCGACCACGGATTATCATCGGCGTGCCGTCCCGTATCACGCAGGTTGAGCAACGGGCTGTGCGCGACTCGGCGGAGTTGGCCGGTGCGCGCGAAGTCTATTTGATTGAAGAGCCGGTCGCCGCCGCGATCGGGTCCGGTTTGCCGATTACCGAACCCTCCGGCAATATGGTCGTCGATGTAGGCGGAGGGACGACGGATATTGCCGTGATTTCGCTTGGCGGGATCGTGTATAGCGAGTCCGTGAAGGTCGCCGGCGACCGAATGGACGAAGCAGTCATGAACTACATCAAGAAAAAATACAACTTGCTCATCGGTGAGCATATGGCGGAGCGAATCAAGTTCGAAATCGGCTCGGCCTATCCGTTCGAAGAACGGAAGACGATGATGATCAAGGGCCGCGACTTGATTTCTGGTATCCCACGCACATTGGTGATCGACGACGCTGAAGTTCGCGAGGCCTTACAGGAGCCGATCGGGACCATCGTCAATGCCATCAAGATCGCCTTAGAAAACACCCCGCCGGAATTGGCGGGAGACATTATCGATCGGGGAATCGTCTTGACCGGGGGAGGATCGCTCTTGAAAGGGATGGATACACGGTTCCGCGAAGAGACGAATTTGCCGATCATTACGGTAGATGATCCGTTAACGTCCGTTGTGTTAGGAGTAGGGAAGATTTTGGACGAATTGGATCTGCTTCGGAAGGTGTCAGTCATGTCTCAAGCCAATAATCTTCGGTAAGGTCCCATCCCTTATGCGGATGGTCAATTTTCGAATACCCTACAATACGGGGCGGCTGGTCCTCGTTCTCGCCGCCATTTTTCTGCTTGGCGTGTTTCTGTTGCCTGGCCAACTGCAACGTGTGTCTGAACAAATAGGAGGGCCCATCGGCTGGGTCTTGAGCTGGCCTCTTCGAACGGTATCCGGATTAAGCAACGGGGTCGCCGACCTATGGAACAGCTATGTCGCGTTGCGAGGAGTCGAAGCGGAAAACCAGGAGTTGCGGAGAGAGCTTGAGTATCTCAAAGGTCAGAATAGCCAGCTTCGAGAGTCAGCGGCTGCAACGGAACGGCTGGCGGCGTTATTGGAGTTTAAACGGCAAGCGGGGGTCTCGATGGTGGCGGCTCAAGTGATCGGTCGTGATACCGGAAATTGGTATCGGACGATCATCTTGAATAAAGGTGAATCAGATGGGTTTCGTCCGGATATGGGGGTGATTACTCCGGCCGGTGTGGTAGGGCGGATCGTCAAGACTACGGCCGCGACGTCAGTCGTGCTGTTGGTGACCGACCCGAATAATGCCATCGCCGGTTTGACTCAGCGGACAAGAGATGAAGGAATTGTCGAGGGGACGATACAGGGGACGGCTCGGCTGAAGTACATACCGATGTTGTCCAACGCCCGCCCGGGTGATCGGGTTGTGACCTCGGGGCTCGTGGGAGGCTTCCCGCGAGGTTTGGCCATCGGGACAATCACCCGGATCGACAAAGAAGAGGGCGGATTGTTCCAGTCTGCGGAATTGGTTCCGGATGTCGACTCCGATCAAGTGGAAGAAGTGCTGGTGATCGAGCCTTCAACTGTCTCAAGTACCGACGAAATACGTCCGGGTGCATCGAGCGTGAACCCAAAACCAAAATCAAAACCATGAAAGTCATAGCCTGGGTCGTACTCATCGCCGTCTTGATTCCGATTCAATCGGTATTGCTGCCTCATGCGAGCGTATGGGGGGTCACACCGGATCTTGGATTGATCGCAGTGTGTCTGGCCGGCGTGTTGGGAGGGGAGCTTCACGGGCTTTTGGTCGGAATAGCGCTGGGATTGGTGATGAGTCTGTTTTCCGCAGCGGATCCGGTTGCCGGAATGGTGATCAAGGGAGCAATCGGATATGTTGCGGGTCTTGCCGGGCGGCATGTGGTCTATCTCTCACCCGTGATTCTTGCCGTGGGAATTCTCGTCACATCGTGCTTGGCGGGGCTACTGACGGTTTCGCTGCTGAAACTGAGTGAGCAACAGGATTTATGGTGGGCGCTCAGGACGATCGTGTTGCCTCAGTCAGTGTTGGATGCCGTGGTAGGGGCTGTGGTCTACTGGATTGCCTGGAGCCGTTTGAACGTCGAACGGTGGATGGCCGAATATCGAATGTAAGACGGATCCCTCTATGGCATCAGGACATCATTCAGAGACGGAATTCGGCGACTTTCACCGCCGCCTCTTTATGCTTCGGGCTGGGCTGCTTTTGGTCGTCGCGTTGCTGGCTCTCCGGTTGTGGCATTTGCAGATCAAAGAAGGTCCCTACTATCGCGATCTTTCCGAAAACAATCGGACCAGGCAGGTGTTGATTGAGCCGGCTCGTGGGCTGATCTATGATCGGTACGGCGTGCTTTTGGCGAACAACGTGTCGAGCTTTACGCTCTATGTCACATTGGAAGACGTGAAGGACCGTGAGAAATTGGTCGGAAAGCTTTCGGATTTACTTGGACTGGATCCGGAGTTCATCCAGAAGAAATTAGGAGGGAGGGGCGGAAAACTTGTCCCACGCAAGATCAAAGATCGCATGACACTTCGAGATGCCGTCTTGGTCGAATCACATCGTTTGGATCTCCCAGGAGTTATGGTCCAGGTCGAATCCCAGCGTAACTATCCCGGCGGGGTAACCGCATCGCACCTGTTGGGCTATGTCGGAGAAATCTCGGCTGAGCAATTGGAAAAACCGGACTTTTCCGATCTCCACCAAGGCAGTATCGTCGGACAATATGGGGTCGAGAAATCATTCGATCGGTATGTCCGCGGACAGGCAGGGTATAAGAACATCGAGGTTGATGCGCATGGTCACGAAAAACGGCAGGCTGTCGTTGAAAACCCGCAGGCAGGCGCCGATCTCTACTTGACCATCGATGTTCGATTGCAGAAACTTGCGGAGGAATTACTGGGGAACGAGTATGGTGCGATTGTCGCACTCGATCCGACGAGCGGCGATATTTTTGCCATGGCCAGCCGTCCTGCCTTTGATCCGAATGTCTTGTCACGCGAGCTGACGTCGAAACAATGGGTTGAGATTGTCCAGGACGAAGGCCGTCCGTTGAACAATCGAGCGTCTCAAGGGCAGTACCCCCCCGGTTCCACGTTCAAGGTTCCCATGGCGGTTGCGGCGCTGGAAACCAAAACGATGGCACCCTCCAGTACCGTGGCGTGTAACGGAGGGTATCCGTTTGGAAACCGGGTGTTCCGCGATTGGAAAGCGGGTGGGCATGGAGCGGTCAATCTTCATTCCGCCCTCGTGCATTCGTGTGACGTCTACTTTTATACGGTAGGTCAGCGTATGGGCATTGATGTTATGGCCGAGTTCGGCAGGCAATTCGGCCTAGGACAAAGCACGGGTATCGAATTGCCGTCGGAGCGGTCGGGTATTATGCCGTCGACGGCGTGGAAACAGAAGGCACGGAAGGAGCAGTGGTTCCCGGGGGAAACCATTTCCGCGGCAATCGGGCAGGGATATGTGACGGTTACGCCGTTGCAGATGGCCAATTTGATGGGGACAGTCGCCAATGACGGGGTGAATTATCGGCCTCGTCTGGTGCAGGCGGTGATGGATCGGATGACCGGTAACCTCCAGGAATTGCCTGCGGTCCCGCGAGGGAAGATCAACGCAAAGCCTGAAACATTTCACATCATCAAAAAGGCTCTGGCGGATGTCGTCAAAGAGGGAACGGCCACGCGGGCGAAATCTGAGATGGTGACGATCGGGGGGAAAACGGGAACGGCTCAGGTTGCGGCTCTTCGAACGGGACCTGCGGAAAGTATCCCGAAAAAGTTTCGCGACCATGCATGGTTTATTGCGTTTGCTCCTGTTGAGTCGCCCAAAATTGCGGTGGCGGTGTTGGTTGAGCACATGGGGCATGGCGGGTCTGCTGCCGCGCCCCTTGCAAAAGAAATTATCGAGGCCTATTTCAAATTCCCTGCTCCTCCGCCTCCGACGTTGCCGGAATCGTCCAAGGAAGAGCAAGCGCAGGAGACACCGGACTCATTATGATGATTGATCGGGTTACGGACTCCCGCGGCTTTGATACGTTTGATCTTCGCTATATAGGGTTGATCTTCGCCATCCTCGGCATTGGGGTACTGTCCATTCATAGTGTCACACATGGCCAAGAGGGGGGGATCGCGCCGTACTTTGTCAAGCAGTTGGCATGGATCGGTATGGGAATGGCGGCGTTCATCGTGATGTGGACCTGGGATTACCACCAGATTGCGCGGTTGGCCTATCCGGCCTATGTGCTGGTGTTGCTGATGCTGCTGTTTGTGCTGTTTGATGGACGAACGAGCAAGGGCGCACAGCGGTGGATCGCCATGGGGCCGTTCAGTTTCCAGCCGTCGGAGTTCGCAAAGCTCGTCCTTATTTTAGTGCTGGCCCAATATTATTCGAAAGCGCCTCGCGTCGGATGGCTGCAACGCGTCATTGTTCCCGGGCTCTTGATGTTGCCGGGGCTTCTTCTGATTCTGAAGCAACCGGATTTGGGCAGCGGGTTGAGCTTCGTCGCGGTGTATGCGGCCATGTTGTTGATGGTCGGTGTCCGTTCCCAGGCGTTGGGCGCCATATTGCTTTTCTCAGTCATGTTGTTCCCATTTGTGTGGGAAGGGGTGTGGGGCTCCTTGCATGATTATCAGCGACAGCGCATTATGGCATTCGTTGATCCTGGTTATGATCCCGGAGGAAAAGGATACCATGCGTTACAATCGAAGATTGCGATAGGATCGGGAGAATTGACGGGTAAAGGCCTCCTCGGTGGGACGCAAAGTCAGCTGAAGTTTCTCCCGGAGGGACATACGGACTTTGTCTTTGCGGTCTATGCGGAAGAATGGGGGTTTATCGGTGTGCTCGTGTTGCTGGCGTTGTTCATCGCGCTGATCTGGCTGTCATTGGAGATTGCATCCAAAGCAAAAGATCAGCTGGGAGCATTGCTGGCGGTCGGGATCGTCTCGATGCTGTGTTTCTGTGTCGTTATTAATATCGGGATGACGGCGGGAATGTTCCCGATCGTGGGAATTCCCTTACCGTTAGTGAGTTACGGCGGCAGTGCCACGATTATGACTATGGCTTCACTGGGACTTTTGTTGAATGTGAAGCGAAAACGGTTGAGTTTGTTCTATTGAAATGATGATCGTAGCCGAGGTGCAGACCTCTGTTCCGTGCCCGACAGATATCAATAACGGGGGTATGGTCGACAGGGGTAAGAACGGCGACGGACCTGGGCAGCGCCCGCGTCCGGTACCTTCCATGCCCGACGGCTCGTAGAAACAAGGAGTATATATGGGAATTGAAATCGCGATTGCCTCTGCACGGGAAGAAACTCGTGTGGCGGTCCTTGATGGTCGAGTCGTGACGGATTTGTTCGGCGACCGTGCCAAGCATAAGGATTTTGTCGGAAACATTTACAAAGGGAGGGTCGCCAAGGTTCTGCCCGGAATGCAGGCGGCATTTGTCGACATCGGGTTGGAAAAGGCCGCCTTCATGCATGCATCCGATCTCTCGATGGATGCGGAGCCGGGTGATATGCTGGTTGAGGCGGAGGAGGACGAAAAAGATTCCGATCTGTTGAGGCCGAAGCGCCAGAGTGCGAAACCGATCGAGCAACTTCTCAGTGAAGGCCAGGAATTGATGGTGCAGATATCAAAAGGGCCGATCGGCACCAAAGGTTCGCGGGTGACGACCTATGTCTCTTTGCCGGGACGGTATCTGGTATTCATGCCGAACGTCGAACATATCGGTGTCTCGCGGCGGATCCCTCGGGATGAGGAACGGTCTCGGTTAAAGGACATTATGCGCCGTGTCCGCCGTCCGGGTTGCGGATATATCGTTCGAACGGTCAGCGAAGGCGTGAAAGAGGATGAGCTGAAATCCGACGTCGATTTTCTCCATGTCCTCTGGCAGGATATTTTGACGAAACGTGAACAGCTTGCCGCTCCGGCCTTGCTGCATACCGATTTGAGTCTCAGCTTCCGTGTGGTGAGAGACCTCTTCGGCAAGAAGGTGGATCGACTCTGGATCGATTCGCGGTCCGAGTACGATGCCATTCGCAACTTCGTCCAACGCTTTTCACCCGAGCAGACCTCGCGTATTCATTTTTATGACAAGGATGAGTCCCTCTTTGATCATCTGGGTGTCGAGCAGGAAATTACCCGAGCAATGAGCCGGAAAGTATGGCTCAAGTCCGGAGGGTATCTGGTGATCGATCATACGGAGGCGATGACGGTGATCGACGTGAATACCGGACGGTTTGTCGGGAAACGGGATCAAGAAGAGACGATCCTTCGCAATAATTTGGAGGCCGCGAAGGAAGTCGCCTACCAGTTGAAGCTGCGCGGGATCGGCGGGATCATTATCGTGGATTTCATCGACATGGAACGTGAGAAGAATCGCGATAAGGTCTATCACGCGTTGGTGGATGCCATGGCGTCGGATAAGGCTCGGACGAGAATTTCTAAGGTTTCAGACCTCGGCTTGATTGAAATTTCGCGTGAGCGTGTCCGTGAGGATTTGCTGCGGTCATTGTCCGAACCTTGTCACTATTGTGAGGGGCGGGGCTATACGAAATCGCCGACAACCGTGGCCTATGAGATCTTCCGAGAGATTCGCCGGATCGAACCGTCGGCGGATCATCAGCGAATTGTCGTCGGGACGCATCCTACGGTAGCGGATCTGTTGCAAGATGAAGAACGTGGAGGGGTAGAGAGTTTGGAGCAGAACCGTACGGCAAAGATCGTGGTTGTCCCAGACAGCCAACTGCATCTTGAACAGTACGACCTTGTGGTTATGTAAGACGTTAGGTCAGTGTTCTGCAGAGGATGTGTGTCGGCGGGGGCCTGTTACCCGTTCGTCCGTATAATGACGTCTGTTCGTTCCTCTCTCGGTGTGCGCGATGGATGAAAGTTCACTGGCTTCGTGGCTGACGCTCCAAACGATCGACGGAGTAGGCGATCGCACCCTGCTCAAGCTGGTTCGGATCTTTGGTTCGCCTGAGGCGGTGCTGTCGGCTGAACCGGAGGCATTGATTCATGCCGGGTGCGGTCGTGAACTGGCTGATTCCCTGCGGAGGCGTCCGGAATCCACCGTTCTTCGTCAGATTGACCGTCATATACGAACGGTCGAACGCCTCAAGATCACGGTGATCACGCTCTTCGACCGAACATATCCCGCGAGACTCCGAACCATTTCCGACCCGCCGCCTCTTCTCTATGTGAGCGGAGCGTTGTCTGATCATGATGAGGTGGCTGTCGCAATTGTCGGGGGACGGAGAGCCACACCGTCGGGGAAAATTGTCACTGAAGAAATCGCGCGGGAACTGGCTGCGCGAGGAGTGACGATCGTCAGTGGATTGGCCCGCGGGATTGATGCGGCGGCACATAGAGGGGCGCTGTCCGGCAAGGGGCGCACGATTGCGGTGCTGGGGTGCGGCATTGATAGGGTCTATCCTCCCGAACATCATGCGCTACGAAAGCACATCGAATCGCACGGCGCCGTGATGTCCGAATTGCCCATTGGGGCCGCACCGCTCAGCCATCACTTTCCTCGGAGGAATCGCATTATCAGCGGATTGTCGCTGGGCGTGCTCGTGAGCGAAGCGGCCAAGGACAGCGGATCTTTGATCACTGCGAAGTTGGCGTTGGATCAGGGAAGGGATGTGTTTGCCGTGCCCGGTCCTGTGAAAGAAGAAACGTGCCGAGGATCGAACGGGCTGATCAAGGAGGGAGCGAAGCTGGTTGAACGGGCGCAGGATATTTGGGATGAGATCCTTCCTCAGATCGATGTGCGGTTGTATGAGGTGCTATCTGCTGATGAGGAGCGCACGATGAAACGTACACCGGTGGAGCCCCAGGATGCCCAGGTCTACGAGGCACTTTCCTCCGAGGCACGATCGGTCGATGCGGTCATCGAACAGACGGGGTTGAATGCCGCCAAAGTAGCGTCCAGTTTGCTCTCGCTCGAATTGTCCGGTCATGTTCGGCAGTTGCCGGGGCAGCAGTATATTCGTCTGTGATGCGCAGGGTCTGCGGTTTGAGTTGCATGAACGCAGGATATTTGATACGGATGTGGCCATGGTTCATGAGTACATGGAGTTGTCATGGCGAAGTCGTTGATCATCGTTGAGTCGCCGACCAAGGCGAGAACCATTACAAAATATCTTGGACGTGGCTATACGGTCATGGCCTCGGTGGGGCATATCAAGGATTTGCCGACCAGCAAGCTGGGCGTTGATCTTGAGCACGACTTCGAGCCCCAGTACGTGACGATCAAGGGCAAGTCAAAAGTGCTGGCCGAGATCAAGAAGAAGGCCGAGCAGGTCGACAAGATTTTTCTGGCTCCGGACCCCGACCGCGAGGGGGAAGCCATCGCCTGGCACATCGAACAGGAGCTGTTGGGGAAGGCAAAGAAGAAGAAAAACGGTCAGGTTTTTCGGGTCCGATTCAACGAAATTACAGAATCGGCGATCAAGCGCGCCCTCAAGTCTCCGAGCGAAATCGATATGAAGTTGGTCAATGCGCAGCAGGCTCGCCGCGTACTGGACCGTATCGTGGGGTATCAGGGCAGTCAGTTATTGTGGAACAAGGTCAGGCGTGGACTCAGTATGGGGCGGGTTCAGTCCGTCGCGATGCGCTTGATCTGTGAACGTGAATCGGAACGGGAAGCCTTTCGGGCGGAAGAATATTGGTCCATCACGGCGGTACTCGCAGGCGCCAATCCTCCGTCGTTCGACGCGAAGCTGCATAGCATCAACGGCGAACAAGCGTCGGTGGAAAACGATGAACAGGCGCGCCGTGTTGTGGAGGCCGTTCAGGATCGGGCGTTC
This sequence comes from Nitrospira sp., assembly GCA_029879905.1. Classification (GTDB taxonomy): domain Bacteria; phylum Nitrospirota; class Nitrospiria; order Nitrospirales; family Nitrospiraceae; genus Nitrospira_D. Next base: position 12,663 of record JAOUPN010000005.1, read on the forward strand.
GTCGTGCAATCGATCGAGCGTCGGGAGAAAAAACGGAATCCGGTCGCGCCGTTCATCACGAGTCGGTTGCAGCAGGAAGCGGCCAGGAAACTGCATTTTTCCCCCAAGAAAACCATGACGCTGGCACAACAGCTCTATGAGGGGATCGAAATCGGGGCGGAAGGGGCGACCGGTCTCATTACCTATATGCGTACCGATTCGACGCGGATTTCGGCTGAAGCCATGACTGAAGCGCGGGAATTGATTCAGTCTCGGTTCGGCACGGAGTATTTGCCGGAGAAGCCTAACGTCTATAAGACGCAGAAGGCCGCCCAGGAGGCGCATGAGGCGGTACGACCGACATCGGCGGCGCGAGACCCCGAAAGCATTCGGCAGTATCTGGATCACGATCAATACAATCTGTACAAGCTGATCTGGAATCGATTCATCGCGTCTCAGATGGTGCCGGCGGTATTGGATGTCACGAGGATCGATTCATCGCCGGTCGGCACGGAGGATCGGTATGTGTTCAGGTCAACCGGGACGGTGGTGAAGTTTCCGGGACACACGATCGTCTATATGGAGGGAGTCGATAAGGAACTGCCCTCGCAGAAGCCGAAGGCGGATCAGGAACAAGAGGATGACAGCGAGCGTCAGCTGCCCGCCCTTTCCGAAGGGGAACAGCTCAGGCTTATCGAGCAAGAGGGGCAAACGGTCCCAGGATTGACATCGAAACAGCATTTCACGCAACCGCCTCCTCGGTATAACGAAGCGCTGTTGATCAAGGAGTTGGAGGAGAAAGGGATCGGGCGTCCGTCGACCTATGCCGCCATTATCTCGACGATTCAAGATCGGAAGTATGTCGAAAAGATTGAAGGCCGGTTTCAACCGACCGAGACGGGCCGAACGGTGAACGACTTTCTGTTGAAAGGGTTCCCTGCCATCGTCGATGTGGACTTTACGTCGCAGTTGGAAGCGGAATTGGATGAGGTGGAAGAAGGCAACAAGCCGTGGGTCGAGTCGGTCCGTGATTTTTACAACCCCTTTGCGGCAGATTTGGAAAAAGCCAAATCCATCCCAGGCCCCAAGGATACGGTTGAGCCACCCACGGACATTCCGTGCGAAAAATGCGGCAAGATGATGGAGATCAAGTGGGGGAGAAACGGCAAGTTCCTCGCCTGTCCCGGGTACAAGGACACCCCACCCTGCAAAAATACGCAAAATTTTGAAAAGTTGCCGGACGGGACCATTAAGATTGTGCCGAAGCAGGAAATCACGACGGACCAAACCTGTGAGAAATGCGGGAGTCCGATGGTCGTAAAGACCGGGCGGTTCGGGAAATTCATCGCTTGCTCCGCCTATCCGGAGTGCAAAACCACTAAACCGCTGGCATTGGGTGTGAAATGTCCGCAGCCGGACTGTGGCGGTGATCTTGTGCAGAAACGGACGAAGAAAGGCCGGTCGTTCTTTGCGTGCAGTACGTACCCGAAATGTGAGTTTGCCCTTTGGGATCGGCCGGTTCCAAAAGTCTGTCCGACGTGCCAGGCACCATTCCTCATCGAGAAAGTGAGTAAGCAAGCCGGGCGGAGCGTCCAGTGCCGCAATGAGGAATGTGGTTATCGCGAGGCTGGGTAAAAAATAAAATAGGCGTTCTCTGTGCGTAATGCTTGCCTAGGGGCCCTGGGTGGCCTGTTCTTCTTTTTGATCTCCCTTTCGAAGATATCCTTTTGAGCGGCAATCTGAGGCCGTTAGCGGACGATTCTAGGTCGGCCGTCCGTCTCGGGGGCTATGCCTCCGTTCCTACCCCTTCGCGGGAAGTCAATTTCTCATGACCTGCTATACTTTTCACGAACATTCCCGTTGTCTATAAGAAGGTGAGAGGATCATATGGCCAAAATCGATGACTTTTTCCGAATGATGGCGGATCTGGGTGCGTCTGACTTGCATTTGGTTTCAGGACAACAGCCGGTGATGCGAATCAATGGTGATTTGGATCGTGTGGCCGGTCAGGGGACGCTTGATCATGAAGGACTCAAACAGTTGCTGTATGAAATTACGCCGGCACCCAAGAAGGACCAGTTTGAAGAGACCGGCGATGTCGATTTCGGGTATGAAATCCCAGGGTTGGCAAGATTCCGCGCGAATTTATTCAGACAAAAATACGGATGTGCGGCGGTGTTCAGAAAAATTCCCAGTCAAGTTCTGACGGCCGAGCAACTCGGGCTTCCTCCGATCCTGACAAAGGCCGCTATGCTCAAAAAGGGGCTCGTGCTGGTGACGGGCCCGACCGGAAGCGGCAAATCGACGACACTGGCCGCCATGATCGACTTTGCGAACAAGAATCGAAAAGATCACATCCTGACCGTCGAAGATCCGATCGAGTTTGTCCATCAGAGTCACGGTTGCGTGGTCAATCATCGAGAAGTCGGTGTGCATACGCAGTCATTCGGCGCCGCATTGCGCGGAGCGTTGCGTGAAGATCCTGATATCATCCTGGTCGGAGAAATGCGGGATATCGAAACCATCCGGCTCGCCGTGGAGGCCGCGGCTACCGGACATTTGGTGTTCGGGACGCTGCATACGGAGAACGCAGCGAAAACGGTCGACCGGGTCATCGAAGTATTTCCTCATCAAGAACAGGCGCAAATCCGGAATACGTTGTCGACGGCATTACGGGTTGTCGTGGCACAGAATCTCTTTAAGCGTATCGATCAAAAAGGGCGGTGCGCGGCGCTGGAAATCTTGGTCTGTAACGCCGCCGTCGGGAATTTGATTCGTGATGCCAAGACCTTTCAAATCGCCTCTATCATGCAGACGGGGAAAGCAATCGGCATGCAGACCTTGGACGATGCCATCCAAGACTTGCTCAACAAGAAATGGATTTCACCAGAAGAGGCCTACGAGAAGGCCATCGATAAGAATCGGTTCGCGAGGCTGCTCAAGACCCCGCCTGATTCATTGACGTAAGGGGGCATGCCACGAGCGCTGACTTTGTCATGTTCGGCAAGCGCGTTGGGACGTTGTGACCGGCGCGCTTGCCCCTCCTGCTCTCTTCGCCGCCGGTTCTCTTTAAAATTTTCCGTCCGCCATAGTCCCCATGGGGCTCTCTCTCCGCCCCCATGCTAAGGCAGATTGATCATTTCAACGCCGATTCGTTCAGTCATGCTCTGCTCGACGTTGCCTCATTCACCCGTCTCCGCAGGAAGCCACGGCAGCGGAGCGTTACAGTCTGCCAGCCGTGGCCTCTTTTAGTTTTCGGCGACACCTCGCCGAAGGCTCAATAGAGGCCATGGCCTTCAACCCGTGGGGCTCGATCACACAACAGACACTCCATCCTGTGTGCGTCTTCTATTTTCTCTCTCTTGCTCTTCCCCTGTGCGAATTGTTCTAGTTATCGATGCAGGGTAGCGTCACCGAACGGGAAAATCGCTCCTTTCGTCCGGATCCACCGTATTCCGTCATTGAGTTTTTAACCGAGAACTGATTCGCGGGTGCCGGATGCTCGCTTTTCCGACAATGTTGGTTGCAAATTGAGTCGGGAAGGCGATAGCATCGCCTTCCATTTTCCTGCTTCTCCTTCGAGAAGAGGTGTTTATGAAAAAAGGATGCGTCGCCACTGCGTCAAGAGTGGAGGTTGTAGCCTGTGCAGTAGAGTGGATTCCGTAGGCATGAGCGGATTACCTTTGCAATGCCGATCGTCGGCGCCTGATTCCATATATCGCTGCTGCATCTTATTTGGTCGGAGGTGAGACATGATCATCAAGTTATCCACCTTGCCTCTCGTATCCGTCGCCGTACTATGCGGAAACGTGCTGGTTTCTACCGCCGCCGTTCAGCCGAGCGCTGTGAACCCATCCGTTGAATTTAGCCGTAAGCCGGCCGGACAGTTTGCACCACAGACATTCAGCGTTCGCGAGGACACTGCCCGTCAGAACAAGCGGTCCCTTCCAAGCCAGGCAGCGAATAGCGGAGAAGAAAGGAAGGCGCGACCGGACCGGCTCCAGCAGCAGCTTGCAGCAAAAGAGGCTGAGCTGTCTTCGTTGCACGATAAGATTCTCGTCGTAAATGAACTACTGAACATGGAAAAGCAGCGTGCTGGTTCTTTGGAGACGCAGTTGATCCAAAAAGAACTGGAGCTCAAAGCCCTGCGGGAGCGAGAAGATCCAGAAAACCAGGCGTCGAAAGATTCTGACCTGACGAAACCCCGTCTGCAGCCGGCCAAACAAAGAAGCGCTGATGTAGAGCGGCAAGTTGCTGCGGGGAATCTTGAGAATGCAAAGCGACGGGTCGGCGAGCTGATTCTCGAGCTGCATGCCAAAGATAGCGAGATTCGCGATTTGCGATCCGTTATCCACGAGAATTCCAAGAAGGCTCGAGCCGATCTTGCGGCACAAACTGAGGAGTTCAACTCGGCCAAGCATCGCCTGGCCGAGGCGGAACAACAGATAGCGGGCAACAAGCAAGCGTCGGCAGAGAGCAAGCGCCGTTTGGCTGAAGGAGAAGGACAGATAGCGGCGGGGAACGAGCAAGAGCTGGCGCAGACCAAACGTCTCTTGACCGAGGCGGAGCAGCGGATAGCGGGCAACGAGCAAGCGCTGGCAGAGAGCAAGCGCCGCCTGGCTGAAGGAGAACAACAGATAGCGGGCAGAGAGCAAGAGCTCGTGCAGACCAAACGTCTCTTGGCCGAGGCGGAACAGCGGATAGCGGGCAACGAACAAGCGCTGGCAGAGAGCAAGCGCCGCCTGGCTGAAGGAGAACAACAGATAGCGGGTAGAGAGCAAGAGCTCGTGCAGACCAAACGTCGACTGGCCGAGGCGGAGCAGCGGATAGCGGGCAACGAACAAGTGCTGGCAGAGAGCAAGCGCCGCCTGACTGAAGGAGAGCAACAGACAGCAGCGGGGAACGAGCAAGAGCTGGCGCAGACCAAACGTCACCTGGCTGAAGTGGAACTGCAGATGGCGGGCAAAGAGCAAGAGCTGGCACAGGCTAAGGACGAGCTCAAGCAAGTCAGCCAAAAACTCGACGAGCTGAACCTGGAGCTCACCACGCGTACCGAGGAACTGGCACAGACGAAACAATTATTTGCCAAACTTGAAGACAATCTGGCCAAGGTTGTTAAGCCGAGTACCTCAGCAGAGAATGCCCCAATTTATATCGATGAGATGAATCAGCGATTAGTCGAGGTGGATCTCCCTCTCCAGGGCCGTCCCCAGCGCAGTTCCATGGCACCGGCGTCTACCGATGAGGCAGAAGCGTTGAGTAATGATTTCGGCAAGCTGAGTCGGAGTCTTGGTAGCCTGTTACAGCCTGAACTCGCGAGGGGCGGAGCGGCCTTAAGGGAGCGAGGGAATAAACTGATCCTCACGTTTGGCCTTGGTGGTTTGTTCGCCTCGGGTGAGGCCACAATGACCTTGGGCGGCAACTCGTTGCTCGAGCGGGTCGGAACTGTCTTGCGCGGATTCCGTTACCAGAGCATAGAGGTCGTTGGACACACAGATAACGTGCCGGTCCGGAACGCCTCGGGAAAGGGTGTCTCAGATAACATGGAGCTTTCCCAAATACGAGCTGAGCGCGTCAGCCAGGCATTAATCAACGGCGGGGTCGGAGCCGACCGAGTTAAGGTGGTGGGATACGGAGATACCAGGCCCATCGCGACGAATGACAATGAACGAGGTCGAATGAAGAACCGCCGGGTTGAAATCGTGATTGCATCGTATCCTAGCTCGGTTTCGGACTCAACGGCCGCACCACCGCGTTCCGACAAGAAATCGAAGATGCTCTCGACGGAAAAAGTCGTGAATCGATGAGGTGAGAGCAGGACGATGCTGCTACGACCCTGTCACCGTTACACGTGAGATCGGATACGACAAATAGGTTCTCAGTAAGTGGGGTTGAATCAGTCACTGAGCCATAGGAGTCCAAAGCCTTCGAGGCGTAAATATACCTTTATCGGGGTGTCCGCAATTTCTCAGCCGCTAGATATGAGGTCACGGAATTTCAGGACGCAGTATTACCGTTACTTTCTGATCTCAGCCACGCTCTCCAACTAGGTCGACAAAATAGGTCATGGCCCGTTTGGGCCGGCTGAAGGCTATGGTGTACCGAAGATCCTCAGTTGCAAAGTGCGGTTAGAGGGCGTATAGGACACGGGAGAACTTGTTGATTCCACCCATTATTCGGAAGAATGTACGGGCCTCCGCTTTTTGTGTACAGATCGGATTTTTTTCTTCGTACGTTGCGTTGCACGTTGCGTCATGCAAACAGTAAAGACTGTTTCGCAACGGTTGGACTTCAACGTCTTCATTTCATCGTGGAGTCGCTACGGCTTTCACTAGGACTTTCAATAGTGAGGTAAGACATGATTATGAAGCGAGTCGCGTTGGCCTTTTTTTTCGCCGTCATGGTGACCGGCACCGAATCGAGTCCGGCCGGCGTGCTCCACTCCCCATTCGAACATCAGCCGACCACGGTTCAATCGGACAGTGGACAAGAATCTCCGCTGGCCATTCTCGTTGGGTATCGGACACCGGTTGATATTCGGCACGTTCGACCGGGCACCCCCATAGGCATGTATCTCTACAAAGTCAGCAGCGACGACACCCCTCCTAGCCCTCCCGTGACGACTTCTATTAGTGTCGATGCTCCTGAAAGCCAAACTCAGGAACTCGATAAAGAACGAGAACGGTTGGAGCAATTGTTGGAACAGCTCAATGTTAAAGAGCAGGAGTTGGCCATTCTGCGCGAGAAGACGGTGGTGACAACCAGTCTGTTGAACATCGAAAAGACCCGCGCGGAGGCGTTGGCAGCGCAGCTGAATCAAAAGGAACAGGAACTCGCCGGGCTCTGCACCCAAAGAGACGACCACCAGCAACTGTCGCAGGAAATGAATCGGACAAAGAGCAGTCTGGATCAGACTAAACAGCAACTGAACGACGTCGAGCGACAATTCGCCATCAACAACGACCGTTATGATGAAGCTGTGCGACGAATCGCGGATCTCGACCTGCGACTGATGGAGAAGGAGCAGGACCTCCAACTTGTCAAGGCCAACCTGGATAAGACGACCCAGACCCTTGTGGTAGCCGAGAAGGAACTGGATGATCGAAACACGCAGCTGACGCAGGCGAAGCAGTTGCTCACAAAACTCGGACGCAGCCTGCCGACCCCGGCCAAACAGGTTGCGCCGAAAAAGAATGCATCCCCTCAGGAACCTGTCGTCGCGGCGCGTGCCGCAGCTGACCTCGCCAAGGCCGGTAAGAAATTGATGAGTGCGCTTAAGAAGGAACTCAAGCGAGGTAGTGTGGTGCTGGAGCAGCACGATGACAAATTGACCCTCGCACTGGCGTCAGGCGAAGTATTCGGCACAGGGCAAGCCGCTCTGACATCTGCCGGGATCTCCTTGGTCAAGCGAATCGGCCTGGCTTTGCGTGAGTTTACCCCGCAGAGTATCGAAGTTGCCGGGCATACCGACAATATACCGGTTCGGTACAGCAAGCGGAGACCGTTTCGGGATAATAACGAACTTTCTCAGGCGCGGGCCGATCATGCCGGCCAAGTGCTGATCAAAGCCGGGCTGGATGCCGACCGAATCAGAACCGTGGGGTATGCGGACAGCCAACCCATTGCGACCAATAAGACGGAAGCAGGCCGTAGCAAGAACCGGCGAGTAGAGATCATCGTGATCCAGTCGTCCAAACCGGTCGCCTCTTGAGGGGAAAATACTACACAAGGCGTAAACAACACCGAGTCGCTTCCCAATGACGCGGTGAGTTCGTCGCAAAGTTGTGCGTCACCCCCCTACGCAGGATCCCATGGCTTGAAAGCCGTGGGGTCGATGACGCGTTGTCGTTCATCAGCATATCCACGACATGCTTCTATGGAAGAGAAGAGATGAAATGTCCTTCGATGATCTCTCACCATTTGGAATTCGTTCATGGCCGCACGGTGACGGCCTTCACCTCGGTGTAGAGTTCCGGCACATCGTGCCCCATTTCGCGACCCCATCCTGATTGGTTGTGCCCACCATGTGGGGAATCTATGTGCTTGGCGAGGCTTGCGGCATCATCCATTTTTTGTTAGAGCTCCTTCCTCGTTTGTCGTAAGATGCCCGCTGTTCTTCTCGCATAGACAACACGACGAAAGGATTCTCCATGTCCGCGAAGACCCCTCAAGAACTGCAGTCCCTCTTTGTCGCAGCCTTCAACAACAGTGATCTCGAGGCGCTCTTGGCGTTATATGAACCGAACGCCGCCTTAGCCACGCAGTCCGGAGTGCCTCAAGTGGGAAGGGATAAGATGGAAGATTCCTTCCGGACCATCATCGGGATGAAAGGGAAAATGGCCATCGATACCACCTATGCCGTCGAAACCGATGGCATTGCGCTTCTACGAGGATCGTGGAGTATAGAAAGCCTGACACCGGTCGGCAAAGCGGTGATGATGAAGGGGCAGAGTATTGAGGTGGCACGGCGGCAACCGGATGGATCGTGGCTCTTTGTGATTGATCATCCCTTCGGTGCGATGTAGCGAAGTTTTCGCATGCTACGCCCCTGATCGGGGCCGTGTCTGTGTTTTGGACCTGATGGTAGGGCTCGTCGCTGCCCAGCCTGTCGTCTCTGACTCTCCATGTACGTGATGCTCGTAAAACGAATGCGAGGAGCGTTCTATCGGTCTTTATCTGTGCCCTTACGGCAAGTTGTCATGCAGCAAGGCTTGCAGGTTGTTCTACGGTGGGATACGGAAGAATTGAAGTCATAAAGATTGGATGATTCCGCTCAGTGGAAGATCAAACGACGATGTCAAAGACGAGTGTGATCGCCCGATGGCAAGGTCTCCCGCTCTATGTGCGTATTGTGATCGCGCTGGTGCTCGGTGTCATGGCAGGGATGATGCTGGGGAGTCACGCGGCTGTCCTTGCGGTGCCGGGAAAGCTTGTATTGCGTCTTCTTGGTGCACTTGCCCCGGCGTTGATTCTTGCGGCAATTGTGCATACCTTTATGACGACGAAGCTTGGCGGCCCGCTTGCTACGCGGCTTCCACGCCTGTTGGTGCTCAATACGCTTGTGGCGATCATGGTCGGCCTGACGGTTGCCAACATCGTTCAGCCGGGGCAGGGGAACGGGCTGACCCCGCCATCCGTACCTATTAAATCTCCGGAAGTAGCGAATCCCCTGATTACCTTTTTGGAGAATGTTCCCAAAAGCCTGCTTGGTCCATTGGGCGATGATGGCAAGGTGATCGGTGTCATCGTGATTGCCATGGCGTTTGGGATCGCGTTACGCAAGGAACGGGACCGTCCTCTTGGAACGGTCGGCGATCTTGTCGAACTCTTACTGGTATCGTTGATCAAAATATTGCATTGGGTCATTGCGCTCGTTCCACTTGCCGTCTTCGGTGTGGTCGCCAGCATCGTGGGGATGGAGGGTTTTGCTCCGTTCAAGGCACTTGGAGTCTTCGTGGGGAGCGTTTTGCTTGCGCTGGCAATCCAGGCGATCTATTACCTCATTCGCATCCGCTTCGGGTCGTGGGTGCGACCGGCGGATCTGATTCGCGGCGGGCGTGACGCGTTGGTGATGGCGTTTTCCACCGCCAGTTCGACGGCGACGATGCCGGTCACCTATGCATCGCTGAAAGAGCGGGTAGGCTTACGTGAACAGTCTGCCAGCATGGGGGCGTTGGTGGGGGCGAACTTTAACAATGACGGCACGGCGCTCTATGAGGCCATGGCGGCCTTGTTCATTGCCCAGCTGATCGGAGTGGCGTTGAGCTTCCAGCAACAGGTGGTGATCGTGCTCACGAGTATCGTAGCCTCGGTCGGTGCGGCAGGCATTCCCGAAGCAGGCCTGGTGACGATGACCTTGGTCTTCAATGCCGTTGCACTGCCTGTGGAGTATATCCCTGTTCTCCTTACCGTGGATTGGTTTCTCGATCGCTGCCGTACCGCCATCAATGTCATGGGTGATATGAACGTGAGTTGTCTGTTAGATGGAAAGCAGAGGCGCTAGTTCCGGGCTAACCGACATGGTTGCCTGCTGCTTCCCTGATCTGGATCTACCCGTTACCTGTCTTTTTCTTGTGATGATCTGCGAGAGCGAGCCGTAGCCGTTCTTCCTGCTCTTTGCTCAGAGAGGTCTTGAGGATCGTTCCCTCATGGTTTGATATTCTGCTCAACAGCTCGTCCTCTTCAAAGTTTCGGATCAAGAGGAAGATCGCAGAGCTGCCAGGGACGAGGGTGGCGCCGAGAGCTTTGATAAAATTGTCCGGAATTCCATAATCACTCAGCAGTCCGCACTCTTCAGCGGCAAGGCTGATCGCCCCGCCCCCTGCGCCTCCCGCGAATGATGCCAGGAGACCGGCGATAGGATTCATGAAGAGTAGCCCCATGAGAGATCCCCATAACACACCCAGTGCAACGCCGTGGGTGGCACTTCCAAAGACGTCGACGCATTGCTTGAGGTGAACTTTCCCATCCTTGTCGCGCACGACGATGACGGCGTCTTCCAGATCCGGGACGTACCCCGTTTCCATGGCGCGCAGTTCATTCAGCATCTGATCTGCAGTGCCGGAATCTTTAAATGCGATGCACACAAGTTCACTCATGGTCCATCTCCTGTAATCGGTATATCGGCTCGAATCTCCGTCATGGGTCTGAGGAAGGGCACGTTCTCACCGCCCGTGTAGTGGACGCGTCCTCAGCCTACTTACCAGTAAGAGCCTCTTGGGTGCAAGGCCTGCCTTGTGAGAGTTGGCATGGCGGTGGTAAGGCGAGGGGCAGCTTTTAAAAAGATAGGAGAGCAAAAGACTTGTAATGCCGGTTCGTGATATGTGAAGTTGCGTCGTTATATGCTGCGAGGCCACCATGTGGAGTGATGGGTGGCCTGAAGATCTCGTCCTCCGGGATCTCTTTTATTCGTCTTCTTTTAAATTTCTATCGAGATGGGTGCATGCGCCCGGAGTCTTGCTATTCAACGAAAGCAATTCCGTGAAGCGGGTGTGATCACGGTGGATAGCTTTCCGGAGACGATGCTCTTGTGGTGGTTCGGCAGATGCCGGTTGGGGGTGACCATCGAGTCATTGGGTATCGTAGGCGATGGGTCGGGACAGGAGACTCACATGCAGATCTTGGAGACGGGGGGCACTGATGAGCGGCATGTCGGCTAATGGAGAAGAGGTGCTCTTTTGCGGACGGCAGTCATGGATAGGGGATGTGAGTGACGGTGAGATCGGGTTGCTGTGCGGTAAGGAGGTTATGGTGTAATGGGTGAGTTGTCTCCGCGGGAAGAGGCCGTATTAGTCTGGTTGTTGGAAGGGTTGTCGAATAAAGAAATCGGCTTGATGCTGGGGATCAGCACAAGGACCGTCCAAAAACATTTGACGAGTATTTACGGAAAGCTCAGCGTGAGTACGCGAGGGGAGGCGGTGGTGGCTGTGCTGCGTTGGAATCGACAGCGGAGTAGTGCAGCGATGTAAGTAGGGTGCTTGGAAAAGAGGTGACTTCTCGAAGGGCGACTCAACGGCCAAGTCCGATGATCCTCAATTCTCAGCATAGGCGGGTTAGCGTATCGATATCCAAGCTGTGTCCGCCATGAGTGTTTGCGTAGGCGACATCTGCAAGCGCCGCAGTCCGGTGTATGCTGACGACGTTGCGTGATGGACCGGCCTCAACGCTGATCCGTCAAGAGATTCAGGAGGTTACGGGTGAAGAGTACACAATGACTCGCCGATTTCCCGCCCCTTGTTTTCCGCTCCCTGTTCCCTTTAATCTCCTCAATTCTGTTGGAATGATGAGGGCCGTCTGACTATCAGTGAGGAAGGTAGTTCGTCCGCGATGTTACAAACGGTGTCGCTGAGCTGCATGCGAGGGGAGCGTCGACTGTTTTCGAATGTGAACGTCACGGTTCAGCCCGGCACGGTGCTGGCGGTGGTCGGGGAGAACGGAAGCGGAAAGACCAGTCTGCTTCGCATGCTCACCAGTCTTTTGCCGCCTGAAGAAGGTGCGATCCTCTGGAACGGACAAGATATCCGCCAACTCAAGGAAGACTATAGCGCCCACCTGACCTACATCGGACATCTGAACGGGGTGAAGGATGATCTGAGCGCGATCGAAAACCTCACGGTAACGGCTGATTTAACCGGTGATCAGCATTCCCTCCCGTCGGTGCAAGAGGCGCTGGAGTCTGTCGGTCTCAAACGACGGGTGCACCATCTGCCGACTCGGGTCTTATCTCAAGGGCAAAAGCGTCGTGTGGCGCTGGCCCGTCTGTGGCTGTCCACGCATCCGTTGTGGTTATTGGATGAACCGTTCACTTCGTTGGATACGGCGGCGACAGGCCTGGTAACGGAGCGGATACGGTTACATTTACAGAGCGGCGGATTAGCAGTCGTTGTGACGCACCACGAGGTCGCTCTCCCACCCGAAGTCGTGCAACAGCTGAGGTTGAACGGATGAGTCGGCCAGGTCTGTGGGATGCGGTACGCGGAGTGGTTCGACGGGATCTCATGTTGGCGATGCGTCGTCCGTCGGATGTCGCGATGTCGGTGTTTTTTTTGGTGATTGTGGCGAGCTTATTTCCGTTAGGGGTCGGGCCGGAGCCGGCGGTGCTGAAGACGATTGCTGCCGGGGTGCTCTGGGTTGCGGCGCTTCTGGCGTGCCTGCTGTCCTTGGGGCGTGTCTTTACGGCCGATTATCTGGACGGGGTGCTGGAGCAGATGGTGCTGATTGCCCAGCCGTTACCTGTGCTGGTAGTCGGAAAGGTGTTCGCCCATTGGGTGGTGTCAGGGTTGCCGGTGGTCGTGCTCTCACCGTTTCTCGGTCTGCAGTTTGGTTTGGATGGGGAGGCATTGTGGACCCTGGTTTTGTCGCTCTTGCTTGGGACGCCCACGTTGAGTATGATTGGAGCCATTGGTGCCGCGCTGGTGCTTGGTGTGCGCGGAAGCGGGCTCTTGGTCGCCCTCTTAGTGCTTCCCCTTTATGTCCCGGTGTTAATCTTTGGGGCGGGTGCCGTCACAGGTAGTATGGCCGGGGTCGGCGGCGAAGCCAATCTGTCGTTACTCGGAGCGTGTCTCGTCCTGTCACTGTTTTTTGCGCCTTGGGCCACTGCGGCAGGGCTGCGTATCGCGTTGGAATAGAAGGGCCGAATGAGTTTCAATTGGTCGAAATTTTCTGCGCCGTTGGCGTTTTATCCTGTGGCAGGGAAGATGATTCCCTGGTTTTCCGTTGCGGCGGCTCTGACGATTGCCGCCGGACTGTATGTCGGGCTTCTCATCGCCCCGACGGATTTTCAGCAAGGGGATTCCTACCGCATTATTTTCGTCCATGTGCCGGCTGCCTGGATGTCGATGTTCCTCTATGTCGTAATGGCGGTCTGGGCCGGTGTCGGAATGGGCTTGAATGCACGATTATCCTTCATGATGGCACAGGCGATCGCTCCGACCGGCGCAATGTTTACCTTTCTCGCCCTGTTGACCGGGGCGATGTGGGGGAAGCCGACCTGGGGAGCATGGTGGGTGTGGGATGCCAGGCTGACGTCTGAATTGATTCTGTTGTTTCAATATGCCGGTGTGATGTTGCTGCGAACGTCGATCGACGATATGCGGCGTGCCGATCGTGCCAGCGGGGTCTGCGCCTTGGTCGGGGTCGTCAATATTCCCATCATTTATTACTCTGTTCAATGGTGGAATACCTTACATCAAGGAGCCTCGGTGAGTATGACGGCGGCGCCGAAGATGGCGACGTTGATGTTGGTCGCCATGCTGCTGATGACGTTTGGGTTTTGGATGTACAGTATCGCGGTCGTGCTGGGCCGGGTGCGTTGTGTGATTCTTGAGCGAGAGAATCTTCTGGCCTGGAACAAACCATCTCCGGCGCCGGAAGTGGCGGAGGCGCAATCATAATGTATTGGGGAAGTGTCGGTGAATTTCTGGCGATGGGGGGGTACGGACTCTATGTGTGGACCTCGTTCATCGTCACCGCTCTGTGTATGGTCTGGGAAGTCCTTGCGTTGTGGCGCCGGCGTGCCGCGGCGGTCGCGGAAAGCCGGGGGATATTGTAGGAGTATCGGATGACACCTCGACAGAAACGATTCGCGTTTGTGGGATTGGGACTCGTGGTGGTGGGCGTAGCGACATGGCTGGTGATGGGGGCGTTGAAGAGTAATCTTTCGCTCTTTCACACACCCACTGAGGTGGCAAACGGCGAGGTGCCGAAAGGCCGACCCTTCCGGATCGGAGGAATGGTCGAAGACGGCAGTCTCAAACGGGAGAGCGATGGCCTCACCGTCCACTTCGTGGTGACCGATACGGCGAAGAGTGTGCCAGTGACCTACAAGGGAATATTGCCGGACCTGTTTAAGGAAGGGAAAGGTACTGTGGCGCAGGGACAGCTCGGTTCTGACGGGACGTTTGTCGCCAGCGAGGTGCTGGCGAAGCATGATGAAAACTATATGCCGCCGGAAGCTGCGGAAGCGATGGCCAAGGCCAAGGCCTCCGGGGAGCAACGCAGCGACGCCATGGTGGCTCAACCATAGTAGGATACACTCACGATGATTCCAGAAATCGGTCATTACGCGTTGATTTTGGCGCTCTGTGTCGCTCTTGTGCAGGGGATTCTTCCGATCTATGGGGCAGCTGTCGGTAATTCTTCGCTGATGTCTGTCGCGGCACCGGCTGCGCGGTCGCTGTTTTTTTTGGTCCTCATTGCATTCGGGTGCCTGGCCTATGCCTTTGCGGAGAAGGATTTTTCTGTCCTCTATGTGGCAGCGACGTCGAACTCCCAACTCCCTCTTCATTATCGGTTGGCCGCCATTTGGGGGGCGCATGAAGGGTCACTCCTCTTGTGGACCTTTATCCTCACAATCTGGATGTTTGCTGTGACTCTGTTTTCCTCCCATCTGCCGGAAACGATGCGTTCGCGCATTCTCGGAGTCATGGGGCTGGTGAGTGTGGGATTTCTCCTGTTTATGTTGAGCGTATCCAATCCGTTTGAACGGCTGATTCCGGCTGCAGCCGAGGGCCGTGATTTGAATCCTCTGTTACAGGACCCCGGAATGGTGTTGCATCCCCCGATGCTCTATATGGGCTATGTAGGATTTTCCGTGGCCTTTGCGTTCGCCCTCGCAGCCCTTTTGGGCGGCAACTTGGACGCGGCCTGGGCCCGCTGGTCGCGGCCTTGGACGACGGTCGCGTGGTGTTTTTTGACGGTCGGCATCGCTCTGGGGAGTTGGTGGGCGTATTACGAATTGGGATGGGGAGGATGGTGGTTCTGGGATCCGGTGGAAAATGCTTCGTTCATGCCGTGGTTAGCCGGTACCGCGTTGATCCATTCCCTCGCGGTGACGGATAAGCGGGGTGGGTTCAAGGTGTGGACGGTGTTGCTTGCCATCATGGCGTTTTCATTGAGCCTGTTGGGGACATTCTTAGTACGTTCCGGTGTCTTGACCTCAGTTCATGCCTTTGCGACCGATCCGAAGCGCGGGATGTTCATTTTGGCGTTCTTGGCTGTGGTGATCGGAGGATCGCTCGTGCTCTATGCCTGGCGCGCACCGCGCGTGGGGTTGGGCGGCGGATTTGCCACCGTGTCGAGGGAAGGGCTGTTGTTGGCGAACAACGTATTGTTGGTCACAGCGGCGGCCTCTGTCTTGCTGGGAACGCTGTATCCGTTGTTTATGGACGCACTCGATCTCGGGAAAATTTCGGTCGGCCCTCCCTATTTCGATTCGGTATTTGCGCCCCTGATTACCCCGGCGCTGTTTTTGATGGGCATCGGCCCATTGGCGCAATGGAAGAAAGCCAGCCTGCCGGATCTTGGAAAACGCCTGCGCTGGGCGTTCGGGGTCAGCATAGTCACTGCGCTGGTTTTGCCGATCGTATTGGGCGAGTGGACGCCGCTGTTGAGTCTGGGGATTTTGTTAGCGGTGTGGATTTTCGCAACAGCCGTTGTGTCGGTGCGTGAGCGAATTGCGCATGGGGATGGTGGAAGTGTCGTCGCGCGGCTGGCCGGTGTGCCGCGAGCCTATTGGGGGATGCTTCTGGCCCATTGTGGAATCGCCGTGTTCGTCGTCGGAGTCACGATGGTGAAGGGGTTTGAAACGGAGAAAGACGTGCGGATGAACGTCGGAGAGACCGCGACCATCGGGGACTATACCTTCCGATTCGATGGAGTGCGAGACGTGATGGGACCCAATTATGTAGCGGCCCAAGGGGCATTTCATGTGAGTCGAGATGGTCGTGAAGCGGCTGTCCTGCATCCGGAAAAGCGGCGCTATACGGCGACCAATCAGATCATGACGGAGGCTGCGATCGATACCGGATTGGTGCGAGACCTGTATGTGTCGTTAGGAGAACCGCTTGATGACGGAGCCTGGAGCGTGCGGCTCTATCATAAGCCGTTTGTCGATTGGATTTGGGGCGGGTGTTTGATTATGGCATTGGGTGGTGTGCTAGCCGTGAGTGATCGCCGGTACCGCCTGTCATGGAGACGTGAACCGCAAACGGTGCCCGTAGGGGCACAGTTGGCTGGTCGGCAAATGGCATGAATAAATTTTTGCTTCCGCTGACAATTTTTGGAATTATGCTTGGTTTTCTTGCCGTTGGGTTGACGCTCAATCCGCGAGAGATCCCTTCCCCGCTTGTCGGGAAGGCAGCACCGGTGTTTTCGCTCCCTCAGCTTCATGAGCAGGATAAAGTGTTTTCGCCGGATGATATGAAGGGTCAAGTGTGGCTACTCAATTTCTGGGCTTCTTGGTGTAGTGGATGTCGAACGGAGCATCCTGTTCTGATGGACCTGGCGAATTCAGGTCTCGTGCCGATCTATGGGGTGGACTACAAAGATCAGCGAGGCGAGGCGTTGGCATGGTTGGATGAGTGGGGAAATCCCTATCCGATTGTTGCGGTGGATGCGGCAGGGCGGGTCGGTATCGACTATGGCGTCTATGGCGTACCGGAAACCTATGTGATCGATAAGCAAGGCCTTATTCGTTACAAGCAAATCGGGCCGTTGGATGATGAGACAGTAGAGAAGAAAATTCTGCCGTTGGTGAAGGAGTTACAAGCGAAGTGAAGTGGTTCATGCTGATCGTCATGTTGGTGCTGTCAGGGCCAACCTGGGCCGGAGAGGCGAGGCCGCTGGCTGATGATCCTGTGGTCGAGGCGCGGCTCAAGCGGCTGGCCGTCGAACTGCGGTGCCTTGTCTGTCAGAACCAGACCCTGGCAGATTCCGATGCCCCTCTTGCGGAAGATTTACGCCGCGAGGTCCGTGGAATGATCGTGAAGGATATGAGCGACGAGGAAATTATCGATTTTCTTGTCTCACGGTACGGCGATTTCGTGTTGTATCGTCCTCCCTTGAAGGCGACGACGACCCTGCTCTGGGTCGGGCCGTTTGTGTTGTTGGTCGGTGGAGGGATTGCGCTGGTGGTAGCGTTGAGGCGTCGAGGGCGAAAGGTTGAAGAGGTGGTCATCACGGACGATGAGCATCGGCGCGTGGAACAACTGTTGTCTCAAGGAGTGAAGCGGCCATGACCATTGGATTCGGATTGATCGTCGTAGCCTTAACCATTGGTGTGCTCGGTGTCCTCTTGTACCCCTTGTTCACGGTAAAAAAGACTGTCGCTGCAGGGGCGGAGCGGGAAATGACCTTGCCGGTCTACCGGCAGCAATTTGCGGAATTAGAGCAGGATAAGGTCAGCGGCCTATTGACCGATGATCAATATCAGGCCGCGCGTCAGGAGCTGGAACGTCGTTTGCTCGAAGAAACAGAGACGTCCGGTGCAAAGCCGGTGGCCGGTGGACAACTGGTCAACGTGAGAGCGATTGGATTCGCATTGGTCTTATCTATTCCTGCCGCAAGTGGTGTGCTCTATTGGGTACTGGGGAGTCCGGAGGCTATCTCGTATTCAATGGCGACGAGCGCGTTCTCCGCTTCACAGGAGGAACCGGATGACGCGCGTCAAATGGAAGAAGGGCTCACGAATCTCATTGATCGACTAAAACAGAAGTTAGAGCAGAATCCCAGTGATGTTACCGGATGGACGTTGTTGGCTCGTTCGTATATGGCGATGAATCGATATGATGAGGCTGTGCCGGTTTTCGATAAGGCCATCAAGCTCAACCCTGATGATGCGGGACTGTTGGCTGACTATGCCGATGCACTTGCTGTTCACCAGGGTCGTAAGCTTGAGGGGCGACCGGAGGCCTTGATCAAAAAGGCTTTGGCGATTGACCCCAATCATGTCAAGGCGCTCATGTTGGCGGGGACCGTGGCCTTCAATCGGAAGGATTTTTCCTCGGCCGCCAAAGATTGGGAAAAGGCACGTGCGAACCTGCCGTCCGACTCTGATCCTCAATCCGCCGAACAGCTCACGGCTGCAATTACCGAAGCCAAGCAGCGAATGGGTGGTGGTGCGCCGCTGATGGCGGCGGCAAATGCCGGCTCCTCCTCATCGGCTGTTCCGGCTGAGCATCCTCCGGTGAAGAATCGGGGGGCTGGTCGTGCGATTACGGGTAAAGTCGTGTTGGGGCCCGGTATGGAGGAGAAGAGTGCAGGGGCCGACACGTTGTTTGTGTTTGCAAAACAGCCGAACGGTCCGCCCATGCCGGTATCCATTGTGCGCGTGTCGAAGAAGGACCTCCCCTTCACGTTTCGGTTGGATGACTCGACCAGTCCAATGCCGTCTCGCAAATTGTCCGATCTAGAGGAGGTTGTGATTGTAGCTCGCCTTTCCAGATCCGGGACGGCCATGCCTGGGAGCGGGGATCTTGAAGGTATGAGTCAGCCGGTCAAGCCAGGGACGGAAGGTCTCACCATCGTCATCGATCGCCAGCGGCCCTAGTTCGCTGGGTGGGCCGTATTTCCCCTGCCTCTGATCCTTTCGCAGTTCGCGCTCTTGTGCGCCAGAGTATCCGTCGCATGTCTCAGTGGCATGCGATGTCTGTACACGTAGGCATTAGGGATTTTATGTACGCTATCTGCACACTAGATGATTAGAGAGGGGTGTGCTACAACTCCCCGCGAAAGAACTTTGGGTATTGAGTCGTTTGTGGCGAAAAACTAAGCTCAGCCCGGGTCGGGTGTCGTTAAAAGGACGGGATGGGTTGACGACTCGCTGAGAGGGTAGTCTCAAAAACACAGAGTGATTCGAGAAGAAGATCTAGAAGAGCATTGTATCAAGTCGAGAATTTAAGAAATGCAGGGGAAATGAGTCGGGGTTAGAAAATTCTCATTGACACTTGAATAGGGGTTGAGATATACACTTCGGGTCCGTGGGGACGGGTGTCTGTGTGTGTATAAATGATAAGAATATGGTCTTGTGAAACGAGGTTGGTCGTGGTTCTAGGGGGGCATAGCCCACAACAAAAGGAGGGCTTTCATGGGAGGTAAATTCCTGCTGAGTTCCGTGTTTCTCGCCTGCGGAATTCTGTTGGCCGCGCAGGCACAGGCGGGCTTTCCTACAGTGCCGAAGGAAACATTCGAGGCACTGAAGCTTGAAAAGTCGGCTTCGCCAAAAGAGCTGTATGAAGCATTGGTGAAGCGGTACCTTGATCCCGAGGTCGGGGTCGGAAAAGGTGCCCTGGGTCAATATTGGGAACCGGTGACGTTCAGTAAGTACTTCGACCCGCACACCTTCTATAAGCCGCCGCAAGCGGTCAAGGAAGTGGCGAGTCGTGAGCAGTGTGTGAAGTGCCACACTGACGAGTCTCCGGGTTGGGTTGCTGCCTGGAAGCGCAGCACGCATGCCAACTTGGACAAGATCCGCAAGCTGACGCCGAAGGATGAAACTTTCTACAAGAAGGCGAAGCTTGAACAGGTCGAAGAAAACCTCCGCTCGATGGGCAAACTCGGTAAGAACGAGAAGCTCAAAGAGGTCGGCTGTATCGATTGCCATTTCGACATCAACGCGAAGGGCAAAGCGGACCATCGCAAGGACATTAAGCTGGCAACAGCTGATACCTGCGGTACCTGCCACTTGCAGGAGTTCGCCGAGCGTGAATCCGAGCGTGATACTATCGAATGGGAAAAGGGTTCATGGCCGAAGGGACGGCCGTCGCACGCCTTGGATTATAAGGCGAACGTCGAAGTTGACGTCTATGCCGGAATGTCGCAGCGTGAAATCGCTGACGGCTGTACCGGTTGCCACGTGAACCAGAATAAGTGCGATACGTGCCATTCTCGGCATGAATTCTCTGCTGCTGAATCACGTAAGCCGGAAAACTGTGCCCAGTGCCACAGCGGCGCGGACCATAATAACTGGGAAGCGTACAGCCTGTCGAAGCACGGGTTGAAGTATCAGCGCGATAAAGACAAGTGGAACTTCAACATCCCGATCAAGCAAGCCATTGAAAAGGGCGGGATGAGTGCGCCGACTTGCCAGTTCTGTCACATGGAATATCAGGGCAAGATCGCGCACAACGTCGTACGTAAGGTTCGTTGGGCCAACTATCCGTTTGTCCCTGGCATTCGGGAGACTATCGGTACCGAATGGGCGGATAAACGAAATGATGCCTGGGTGAAGACCTGTACCAACTGTCACTCAGAGAGCTACGCTCGTGCCTGGTTGGAATTCATGGACAAGGGCACGATGTCCGGTATCGATAAGTACGATGAAGCGCATCATGTGGTGGAGGAACAGTACAAGGCTGGACTGTTGACCGGTCAGAAGACCAACCGTCCGGCGCCGCCTGCTCCGGTGAAAGATGGGTTTGAGCAGTTCTTCCAAATCTACTGGTCGAAGGGGAATAATCCGGCTGCCAACGAGCTGAAGCTCTTTGAGATGGCGGAAGACCACTTGGTCCAGTTGCATGTGAGCTTGGCGCACCAGTATTGGGGATATACCTATACGGTGGGTTGGGCCGCGATGAATCGCGCCTATGTCGAGATCATGGACGACGACACACGGCTGAAGGAAATGCAGAAGCTCCTGGCTCGTGTGGATAAGTTGGAGAACGACAGGAAGAGCGCATTGCTCGATCTGGACTCCACGGGTGGAAAGCTGTCGCTTGGTGGTTTGGGCGGCGGTATGATGTTGGCCGGCACACTGGCTATTGCTGGGTGGCGGAGACGTGAGAGGAAAGATTGAGTTCAACGTCGATGCTGAGCGAGCCGGTTCCGGCTCGCTCAGCCAGTAAACTACTCCCGTCACTGGGGATCCTCCTGGTGACGGGAGGTCTTTTTCTGCTTGGATGGTTTGCCTACCTGTGGGTTACGCCTCCACCACCGCCCTATGGCTATCACCTTCTTGAGGAAGGTGGGGTCGATGCATTCAAAAATCTAGATTTGAGTACTTTCCCGGAACTGTCAATCGGTAAATTCGAAGTTCGAATCGGGGATATCGATAAGCCGCTCGCCTACGTATATCGTGCATCTCGTCCTGGATCAGCACCGGTCTTGCTTCATGTGGAAAATGAATATCCGGAACCCATCACGGCGATGGAAGTTATGCTTTCTGAGGCAACAGCGCTGTCTGCCGCAATCTCAAAGCACGTGCCGCAGGATGCCATTATCCTGGCCTGGTGGGATACATCGAGAAAAATCTCTCTCCTTTCGTCGAGACAAGTCCTTTTTAACTCACATTTAGCGCAACCGGTTCTTGCCCCGACCTACTGGAAAGACCGATCTGAGTCTATCGTTCGATATGAGCAGGAGTTTTGGGGAGGACAATCTTCAGATAAAGAGACGGCTGAATTCGACCGATTCGTCGATGCTCTCATAGCGTTCCCTAAAAAAGGCGCCTCGGAAATGAGAGAATTGGTTGGGAGTCGGGAAGCCTATATCGTTGTGCACGTAAGCGATATCTATAAGCTTGGTTTGATGCGTCCTGAACGTATCGATGTGGCGTTTAAGGATTTCCCATTGACAGGAAATGTTCACGGCTTGACGAATCAGGTCAAGGCGTGGTTGGCGGATAACAAGTATACGAGCTATACCCTGCAGTCCCTCTCCGAGAAAATTGTTCGCGCCTTTTTTCTCCGTGAAGGCGGTAGCAGTAATATCCTTCTGGCAAAAATGCTCCCTTTTTCTAATGCACGACCCCTCGACATTGAAGCGCTGCAGTTAGTGCATAAAGAAGGCGGGTATTGGATATACAAAATCCCATCTGCGGATGAGCTAAAGGGACAGAACTAAATAATAATCAGTGCTTCGTTTGCCGGGGGTGAAAGTTCCTCGGCAGTCGTGGTAAGGTATCGCCGTGAAATCATCAGCGTCGCTCAAGCGTCACGTGTCGAGCGGCTTACATAGTAAATCAAGTGAGTCTCATCATTTTAAGGGGAAAGGAGATACCGTGAACTACCGCGTCGTAACTGCGTTTGCCGCTGCGGCGGTGTTGTTGGTTTTGGCCGGAACTGCGTCGGCCGAGGGAACCTTCGAAGGGAGAAAGAAGTGCTATAACTGCCATAAGAGTGAAGGTCTGTCGTGGAAAAAGAGTCTTCACGCAAAGGCAATGGAATCTCTCCAGCCGAATGAGAGAAAAGAGGCGAAGGTTAAGGCAAAGTTGGACCCGAAGAAGGATTACACGAAAGATAAAGATTGTGTCGGTTGCCATGTGACGGGTTGGGGTGAGGAAGGTGGGTATCTAATTGAAGAGCCCGACAAGTTTCTGGTCGGTGTCGGTTGTGAATCTTGTCACGGTGCCGGCAGTGACTATCGGAAGACACACCGAAAGGCAGGCGAGGCGTTCGAAAAGAACCAGAAGACCACTCCACGGTCAAAGTTGGTGGATGCGGGTCAGGATTTCGAATTCGTTGAGAAATGCAATGCCTGCCACTTGAACTATGAGGGGTCTCCGTGGAAGGGTGCAAAGAAGCCCTATACACCGTTCACCCCTGAGGTGGATAAAAAATACGCATTTGATTTCGAGAAGTATGTGAGAGATGACAAGGCGATGCACGAGCATTTCAAGCTCGAGGGAACCTTTACGGGTGATCCCACTCCGAAGTTCCACGAGGAATTCCAGAAGAAGGCAAAGCCTGCGATGAAGAAAGACAAAGAAGACGACAAGGATTGATGATGCAAGCTGATAATGGGGGAGAAGACTAATGTCAGGAAAAGCTGGTACCCTTATTGTCGGGGCGGTTCTCGGTATTCTTTCGGTCGCGGTTGTATTCGGTGGAGAGGCCGCGATTTCGACGACCGAGTTTTGTGTCAGTTGTCATTCAGAGACTTACCCCTATGAGGAGCTGAAGAAATCGTCGCACTGGGGTGCGTTGGGCGCAGATCCGGGCTGTAAGGACTGCCACGTACCGCAGGGATTCTTTAACTTCCATAAGGCCGTGTATACGCACGTAGTCGATGGTCTCCCGTTCCTGATCATGGAATTTACGGAGGACTACTCGACTATCGAAAAGTTCAACGAGAAACGTCCGGAGGCAGCCTATCGCGCTCGTATGAAATTGAAAGAGTGGGATAGTCTGACCTGTCGAGCGTGTCATAAGAACGTCAAGGCACCGGGTGCGTCGGCTCAGGAGGCTCATGCCAAAATGCAGTCCGAAGGCGCAACCTGCATCGATTGTCATCAGAACCTCGTGCACAAGAAAGTGCCAGAGCACGACTTGAACGCCAGTCTTGCGCAGGGACAGCCTGTGATCAAAGTGGTGAAAGAGGAAGATGATGACGATGATGACGACGAAGAAGAGGAAGAGTAAGGCAACGAGGTAGACTCACTCTTCGTCGTCTAGAGACACGTATCGGAGGAGAGGAAATGGGGTCGCAGAACACTTCTGCGGCCCCATTTTTATTATAGGGAGATGTCTGGGCCATACAGTCGAGCAGCGTTGTCGCCGGCTGTCCCGGTTGTGATGCGCTTCTCGAGAGTTGTCTTCCATCGTGATGCC
Source organism: Nitrospira sp. (assembly GCA_029879905.1). Taxonomy (GTDB): domain Bacteria; phylum Nitrospirota; class Nitrospiria; order Nitrospirales; family Nitrospiraceae; genus Nitrospira_D. The sequence continues at coordinate 36,464 of JAOUPN010000005.1, forward strand.
AGGGATCGGCAATCCATAAGAGAGCGGGCGGCTTCAAAGTCTGATGTGTGATGATGCATGATGTCGTTTGCGAGTGTGACGGTCCATTGAGGATGCGGGCGTTCGGTCAATCTCAAAGACATTCCCGCCTCCACGAACCCCTCATGGAGGACGCGAAAATACCATCCGGTATGACCGGTGTTTTGAACCTGAAGCGCCAAGTCCCGTACATGCCATCTCCGTGAGAGTTTCCAGCATGGCTGTCGCGGTTGTGAGATTTGTATGCGAGCATCTCCTATTTCAAAAATGTCGCCGATGCAGACATCGGATTCTATGAGTCCGCTGAGGGTGAAGTTTTCTCCGAAGGCACCGGTATTGAGATTCTCTAAACCGAGGCGTTCTGTCCAAAACGCGTAGTGCTCATGAGGATAGGCATTAACGGCCTTATCCTCCCCGCCATGGTTGTGTAGGTCCGCTTGGCCGTCACCATCCAAGTTGTCGCGTCCCAGCCACACCCGACCATCGACGGGGAGCTTGAAGAAGCCCGTTGTCCACGGGCGATATGTAGAGTCTGTGGTCTCGTCGGTATTGATCGTCTTCGGCAGCCCGACTTGGATTGAAAAAATTTTGGCTTCTGCAATCGGTTTCAGCAAGGTGCGCTCCTGGGTAGTATTTATGGAACAGACTGTTCCAGGGTACATCTTCTTTGCTCAGCTTGAAAGAGCTGAGAGTCGGTCTTTCTATGGCAATCGGAGTGTCAGGTCATTGGCTAGATCGTCAGTCCAGCGCAATAGTGTACTGCTGAGTGTGGAAGGGATTGGAGAAGGCGATCTCGGCCTAGTTGCTGACGAGTGCCGGTAATAATGGCGGAGTGGCTCGACGAGGTGTCGTCGAATACTTAACAGCGGGAGATATGGTTGGTCGGCTTGATAGTCTCCTAGGGGCAAGGCAGGGAACAATGGTATAGGGATGCAGGGCTGCCCATTTCCTGTTGTCTGAGATTGAGTGTCGCATCCTTCAAGAGATGTTATTTTCGGTCCTGATTGAATCGTGTAATTCCAAACCTCAGGGGAGAATCCAAAGAACGTACATACCATTTGTCCATCAGGCGAACGTGTTTCCTTAATCAGCGAAGGGCATGTCGTCGTGCAGGATGTCTTGGGGCCTACGGTTTGGCCGTATTTCAGGGGATCGATCCTCAAGAAAATCTGGATGGCCACCGAGGTTAGCGCTCCCGTCGAGTAGTAATCAGTTCATATCCTAAAACCACATAATCCCGGATTCCGCAGTAGCGATGAGTTAGGGGGAAGCTCCGGACCACTGAGACTCCGGTCTGATGGTGAGGGCGGAGTCCGTGGAGGCTGGATGTTCGTCCTCGGCCGCATTCAGATCCCACTCCAACTGCGCCGCAATGGGTAACCCCTCGGAGATCGTCCGCAGCCGCTGAAGAAACTCCGCGCGGTCCTCTGGGGGGACCGCAAATCGCACCCGCAGTCGTCGCGCCTCGGGAATCAGATCGGCCCCGACCAGCAACACCAGATCCCGGACCGCCCGCAGCCGCCGTGCAAACCAACACGTGGGGAGGACCGTCTCCCGAAATCCCATCAACAGATTGTAGAGGGCGCAGCCCGTGCGGAAGGCCGCATCCGTTGCGTCAAACGATTGGAGGCAGAAGGTGTCCAGACTCAGGTCCTCCTTCAGTTCCTTGATGCGGTTCTCACAGTCCGCGCGACCAGCGTACATACGCGTCACCAAGTCGGCAGCATAGGGCACGGTGGTGACGAAGACACGATAGGTATAGCCCGGACACTCGATGAGCCGCCGCCCACTCGCCGTGGGCCGCTCCGCGAGGGTCTGACGCAGACAGACAAACCGGCGAGTCTGGCCCCGCCAGGCTGGGAGGGTGGTCTGCACCTCCGCGACGGCAATGCCTCGTGTCACTGGGTGCCAATCCGCTTCGGGAATGTGATGGATCACCAGCTTCCGCACCAGCGGCGTCAACCGGGCCACAATGATGTAGGGCAAGTCGCGCCGTTCCAACGCCGTGAGGAAGGTGGTCACAAAAAATCCGGCATCGGCCCGCACCAACCCGATCGGCTGTCCGGCGGGCAACATTGTCAGGGCTTGCGCCAGAAACTCCTGCACCCCGTTGGCCGTCCCGGCGTGACCGGCCCGTAACGTGGCCCACAACAATCGCCGCCGCTCGCTCAACCACGCCACCAGCGGATGGTGAGAGGGCCGCCCGTGTTTGATCGGATTGTGGCCCTTGCAACTGCCCTCATGGTCGCCATAGCGACAGAACACGGTGGAATCCAGATCCAAGGTATGGCCCGTCAGCGGCGACCGGAGGCTCCCCAACGACAGCCGCATCAGGGCTTCCGACACCTCGGTGGTGTGTCGATACGTGAATCGCCCGAAGAACCGCCGCACGGTATCCGGTGAGGGAAACCGAGGGAGGCCCAGCAGCCGAGGCAGAAGCGGATCGCGACGATAGCGCGTCAGATGTTCAAACCGCTCGGCACCGAGGGCTAAGCCATACCACCACGCCAGCAGGACGTCGACAACGGAAATCTGATGGTTGGACGTCTTGGCCACCGGCGTCAGTACACGCGTCAGGGCCGTGCGCAGCCCCAAGCACTCGAAGTACAAGCGGAGCAGGATTGCCCCTGCCCACACAGTGATCGGATGGTCAGTGAAGGCAAAGCGAATCTTCGGGTAGAGCGGTGACGCAATAGGGCGACGCGGGCGCATCCCAACCTCCTGTCAGACCAGAAGAATGTGGCTGCTCATTCTATCGCAGAAAGAATCAACTGCGGAATCCGGGATAATTGTTATGACTATCTTGACCCTCTCAGCAGATCAGCGCATATGTGACTTTTTACGAGATCTCTAGAAAATTCATGGATTTCTGGCAATATTAATCCCACGCTCGCCACACTATACCCCCCGATATTTTACTTGACTCACGCTGGAGCTTTGTCGGATACTCGTGCCGATCTACAAGGGGGCAACGGTTATAGGCCGTGCAATGATTGACCGCACGTGTGCGTGATTTGAGAGTTAGGATTTTGTCGAGTAGTAGTTGTTTATAAATCATCTAACCTAATCGAAGGAGGTAGTGGCCATGGCTGCAGACAGTTCGGGGCGAGGGTACGATATCTCGTCGTGGTACGATTCGAGGCCCTGGAAGATCGGGTGGTTTGCGATGTTGGCGATCGGGATGTTCTGGGTCATCTATCAGCGCGCCTTTGGGTATTCCCACGGGCTGGACTCCATGACGCCGGAATTTGAATCGGTGTGGATGGGGT
>JAOUPN010000079.1 GCA_029879905.1 Nitrospira sp.
TAGCCGTGTTGGTGATTGCTTTCTCTGCCTCCGTCTCACTGGGTAATGGGATTGCTGCTCAGGCTGAAGACGGCCAATTCGGAATTCCGAAAGGGGCGGAAGGGACGAGGATTTTTAAGGCGACGGAACATCCTCACTACAGCGGCGAGTTTCGCCTCAAGGGGGAACGGGCAACGCTCGTCGGAAGTATGCGTGACTCAACGCCTTGGGATCATCTTGATTATGCCGGAAAGCATTTGAACCAGGTGAAGGGGACGATCGAGATTGAGGTGAACGAGCGGAGCAATACGGGGCAAGTGATCGCCGAGTTCGTCGAGGATTCGCACCGGTACCGGATTGTCTTTGACCGGTTTTCGGCAAAAGCGCCGTTCCAGGACGGTGGGATTGTCACCAGAGTCTATGAGCACGGGGATTCGAACAACGGCGATTCGCTCTATCCGAAAACCTGGTTGTACTTGGGTGGCTGGGGCACGGCGACGATGTATGAGGATGATCAGGTGCTGTACAAAGACTACGATGCGCATTTTATGGTGATGGAACGTTCTCGCGATCCCAAGACCCACGAGGTCCGTTATCCGACCGCACGCACCCTGTCCGGCGGCGAAACCGATCCGGCCGGGATGGAAATCGATCTTTGGGTTCGCTCGAAAGCTCAGAATGCCGGCAACTTTCCTCCGTTTGAGACCTTTGTCCATCTCTATTGGGAAGAAGTCACTTGGAGATAGGTCAAGGAAGCCAGGTCCCAGAGAAAGAAGGGGTGAGGATTCCGCAAACCGCAGGTCAATGTTGTCTTGCATAAAGAGAGCTCGTCATGTGTAGTGACCATTCGGTCATTGCACATCAAGCGGCCGCTATCCGACACCAAGCAGCTGTCCACGACCGACCGCTATCGGGTGGTTCAGTCGAATGCTGCGCTATCGGTTCGCAAAGGGGATCAGGTCTGGCCATACACCATGCGCTCGTCGCACCCCTGTCTCCGATTCATTCCGCCGTAGCAGTTCGTCGTGCGAATCTCTCGAGTCCTTTCTTGCTTTCCGTGCTGAACCTCGTAGAATTCATATCAATATTTGCTCGGCTTGGCTGGTTTCGACGGGAGTGGAATGTTGGTTTGTAGCACCTGACCCTCTTTTGAAAACGTTTGAGGGGCGAGACTTAAGTCGATAACACACAGCGTGAGTGCTATGAAAACAGAACTTTCAAAGAAGATTTCCATACGCATAGACTATCAATTGATTGATTCCTTGGAATGGTGTCATGTGGGTTTTGTGTCGGAACAATATTTTGATCTAGAACCAGGAGAGGAGCCATCATTAGAATTTTCGGTTGAAAAATATTCGCATGCAATTAACTATCTTCAATTACTCCCCAGCCAGGTCAGAGTCACTCATCTTTTTGTGGAGGACCACCAAAATGCATGCAGTCGGGAAATAACGGAATTTTTTTTGGAAAAAGGAGAAAATCGCCTGATTGATCGTAAAGACTTTTCAAAGGGAAAGGAAATTTACAATGAAATGATTCAGGAGCTAAAAGTCAGAAGTGACCCTCCTACGACCGACATTATCAGGATGAGCCGGATTAACAATATTCTGTCCCCTCTGTTTCATGGTCGTATTATGGATAATCCTGATGGATCACAAGATGAAACGGTTTTGTGGACTACCTCTAAACCAGAAGAAAGAAAATAGAGGGCAAGAAAAGGGACATTCGTAGTTGTCACGTCCGCGCGGAAAGCGACATTACCCGCAACACTTCGCTGCCAGATTGCGTAAGAAATTCCGCCTCAGCGCCGCGTTGTGACTCGCAAGTTGTTCCTGCTTGAGCAAATCATTCCGCTGTTTTAAGTCAGGTGCTCCTCGTTCGCTGCGCTTGCTGGCTACTGGGCATGTTCATGCGCCAGAACGGATGACCGCTTTATGGCAGTGTAATCTCGTGAGCGAACGTCCGCTCCTGGCCGGATGCCGACGGTCGCAAAGTAGCCATTTATCGTCCGTTTTTGGGAAAGCGGATTGCCAAGTCCAGGTCTGCCACCCCGCTGCTACCAGGACAAGACAAATTGACCCTATCTCGTCTCATGTCGGGGGGCTGATTTGTAATTTCTTATGGGAATCGGTTGTCTGAGGTAGGGGCTGCCGAAGTTCGTAAACCACGAGTCAGAGTGATTGGAGTCATATCCTTGCATCCGCCATCCAGCAGCTCCGGCCTCCGGCAGGGCGACAATCGGATTGAGATCAATCTCGCGGATATCCGGGGGATCTTCTAGGCGAGGTGGGAGATTCGCAGCAAGACTCACAGCTGGTTGCCTGTCTGAGACCGACAGGTTAACCACGGCCACTGTTGTCCCAATGTAAACTTCCACTGGACGCATGCCGCCATTGAGTCCTATTACGGGTCCCATTATAATGGATATCGTGATACGGTCTTTTGCAGATCGACGTACCGAGGAAATATTTGACGGTGTCGATTCCGAGATGGCCGGAAAAGCATGTCCCAGAAATCTTTGGAAGGTAGCCAGAAGGAAGCTCGATCAGATTAATCGCGTGAAAGATCTCGCAGAACTTGCTGTGCCGCCAGGAAATCGCCTCGAACGGTTGCGGGCAGACCGGAGCGGACAGCACGGTATCAGAATTAACGATCAATATCGGGTTTGTTTCCGATGGGAGGCTGGAGATGCCTACGAGGTTGAGATCGCGGACTATCACTAAAAAACCGGTGAACGCCGACTCGCAGGGCCGCTCGCGAGCCCTAGTTGGGCGTCGGTTGCCTCGTAGCCGGCCGCCTACACGTCCGGGCGAAATGTTGCTGGAGGAGTTCGTCAAGCCGCTGGGTATCACTCAATCGGAGTTGGCGATACGTCTGGGTGTCTCATTCCCACGGCTCAATGAAATCATCCGAGGCAAGCGTGCGATCACATCTGATACTGCACTTCGGTTCGCACAGGTGTTGGGGATGTCTGCCGACTTCTGGCTGGGGTTGCAGATGGACTGGGATCTCTGGCATGCCATGCACAGCTCGAAGGCTAATGAAATCCAGCGACTTGAGCCTCTTCGTCCTTCAGCCTGAGAAGGCTTTCCGATCAACACGGTCGGTTAAATTCAGGATCTAGGTCTATCCTGCCCAACCAAAATTCTTGCATTCGCCATCCAGCAGCTCTGGCCTTCCGGCAGGGCGACAATCGGATTCAGGTCGATCTTGCTGATGCCCGGGATTCCCCTCGACGAAGCGGAAATCTGTAGCAGCTGCATTCAATTGTTTACAGATCAACGGCTGGGTAGTTGTGGCGCCGGTTGTTAGGGGATGGCCTGTAATCCCATAATCCATGTCAGTCATGTCGGAGTCGGTCAGCGGCACCCCGCGGTACGGCACATCACCAAGTCGTTCGACGTGAATTTCCCAAGGCCACACAGGGGCAACGGATCGAGCAATGGCGTGCGAATTATTCGGGCAAGGTGCGAACCAGAGGCTCGTTCCTTCTTGTCAGCTGACGATGCCCGGCGGTGATACGGCTCGGATATAGGACAGCACATCGAGCATCTGCTCGTCCGTGAGTTTGCCGCGAAACCCGTGCATGGGGCTGAACAGCACGCCGTTCGAAATCGCCACGAGCAGTTCCCAATCCGTTTTGGACCGGCTGATGACGGACCGTAGATCGGCTGGTTGCACGATCAAATCCTGGCTGTCGGGACCATTTCCATCCAAGTTGGCGCCGTGACAGCGGAGACACTGTTGTTGATACACCTGTTGTCCTACTTTGGGATCGCCTCGATGAATTTGGGCCAAAGCTACAGGGGCTGCAGCCAGCGTCGCGATGATCATTGCGAGGATCGTCGTTTTCATCAGTCGCCTCCTTTCATCGTATGACAAGTACGGGGCAGGACACATGATGGACGACGGCATGGGAGACGCTCCCCATAAGAAAGCGTGCAATCCCCGTGCGGCCGTGTGAGGCCGCAACGACCAGATCCATGGGTTGCGCCAATTCCTCAATGAGTGCCGCCGGATCGCCGACCGCGACTTTTGTGCTGACCGTGTATCTGGAATCCAGCAGCCTCGCTGCTGTTTCCTTCACGAATTCTTCCGCATAGGTTTCGGCGCCTTCCCACCATGTCTTCGCCCCTAACGCATCGTAGGGGCTGTCCAGCCCGACCGGGACCACGACATTCAGGACGCAGATCTCTACGGGAGCGGCAAACTGGTGTCGGGTCAGCCATTGGATGATTCGATCCGCATCGTCGCGGCCTTCCACGGCGACGAGTACTCGCTTGATCGGACGAGCGGGCCCTTTCACAATCAGGGTCGTACGGGTTGCATGTGAGAGTACACGATGAGACACGCTGCCGAGCACCGCTTCTGCGACACGGCTTCGTCCGCGCGCACCCATCGCAATCAGGTCAGCCGAGACGGTGTCGGCGCTGTCGAGAATGACTTGAGCGGGGTTGCCCACCTCATTGAGTTTTCTGACCGTCTTGATGTCGGGTGGAATCATGGCAACGGCCCGTTCCAACAGTTGGTGTCCTGCGTCCACCATGGCGTTGCGGAAGTCATCATACCCCTGAAGATTGCCGGCCTGTGCCACAATCGGTTGCTCGAAAAACCCGAGGTTCACTCCATGTACCAGCGTCACGTCAGTCGGATGATACAGATGAAAGACCTGGCTGATAGCGGCGAAAGCCTGATCAGACCAATCGATGCCGATGATGAGTCTCATGCTGTTGCTCCCTTGCCTAATCATGCTGTTAAAACAACGGATGGGGGGATGTGCCGAACGGCAGTGTGCGAGGCACGTCGCCGAGGTTTCCTCGAATACGCCACGCACCTTCCTCAAACACGAGATAATGCACTTCCTCGTGCCAACTATCAATGGGTACGTACAAGCCGCTGGTTTTGGATCGTCCCCATAAGTGGCCGGTGCAGGTGATTTCCATGACGGCCTGGCTTCCTGATCCGACTGTGTTGAACTTGGTCAAAAGGTGAGTGCTGGCAATCTCTTGATATTCGTCGAATAGTTCTTTCCAGACCGTACGGATAGCGTCTTTATTCAGGCCGTGGTAGTTGTACCGAGAAGAGTAGAATTTCATGACGTTGTCGAGGTCACGGGCTTTCACAGCCTGGTCGGCCTGTTTGAACATGGCCACGACGGAGTTGAAGGTGGACTCGTCCACTTCAATCACGGATCCGTTCGGGACGGCGATCTTGGCCGCCGTGCTGCCTACGCCGGTAAAAGCGAAGGCGATGATTGCCAGTGCGATGACGCTAGCGCCGACTCTCCAATCTCGAAACGGCATATCTCCTCCTTTTCACGTCCTGCGAATGTCCGGTTGTCGACCCTACTGATCTTTGTTTGGTGACTCACGTCACGCTTCGAGCTGTTCCCGCCAACTCCAACTGGTCAGGGCACAGATACTGATGATGTGGAGGTCGGTTATGGAGTTGTCCTGACGGCCATTGGGATAGTGTTCAAACCCTTTAATGGTACGGTTGCGCCAGAAGTTCGGATCAGTCGGTATGTGGTTGTTGTCACCATTTAAATAGAAGAAGATTCGACACGTTCTCGTTGTGCTTCCTCGGCCAGGTTCAGATACTCCACGACGTCGTGATCACTCACTTGCGTGAAATCCACGTAATGATTGCCCACCGCCACAAATGGATCCGGTGTGGCAAGGACCACCAGTTCGTCCACGTGCTTGTGCACTTCTCGAATGGTATCCGGAGGGCCGACCGGAATCGCACCGATGAGACGTTGGGGTTTCAGATGCCTGATGGACTGAATTGAGGCAAGGAATGTGGAGCCGGTAGCGATCCCGTCGTCGACGAGGATGACGGTTCGGTCGGTAAGGGCAGGAAGACGACGATCCTGTCGGTACAGGGCCTGTCGACGAGAAATTTCCTCTTGTTGAGATCGAATGAATTCCTTCAAGTCTGCTTGAGAGAAGTGAAGGCCGGTCTTAGCCTCAGGATTGAAGTACACGACCCCTGTTTCGCCTACGGCACCCAGGGCATACTCAGGGTTGTCAGGCGCCCCCAGTTTACGGACAAGGAAGACGTCCAAAGGAAGATGGAGTCCAAGACTCAATTGATAGCCGACTGCTACGCCGCCGCGTGGAAGCGCCAGGATGAGGGCGTCCGGCTGTTCACGGTAGTGAATCAGTTGTTCGACCAATCGACGACCGGCTTCTTCGCGATTCCGAAAAACTATCATGTAATAGTGTCCTTTTCGAATGTTGCTCCCACCTAAGTCGACCGCTCTCCTTGTGCAACCGATTACACTGTAAGACAGATGGCTCGACTTCCGTTACGAGATGGTTCCGCTTGTGATGTCGACTCCGATGACGAGCATGACGGTAAAAAGCAGCAAGGCGATCAGCCACCAGGCATGACGGTGCGGTTCTGCCTCCGTGTGCCGCCAATGGATCTCCCAGGGGATTTCAAGATACTTGGGATGACGGAACATACTGCCCTCCTTTTCTAAAGAAGGCTGAGGTTGAGGTCAAGGTTGAGTCGGAGGAGTCGCCCTTCGCGTTGTCACTTAGCCTTGACCTGAACCTACACCTCTCCTTCTTACGATACCTTCACCTCAATAGTTTTCGGTTTGGCCTTCTCTAATTTGGGAAGATGGATGTGGAGCACACCGTCTTTGTACTCGGCTGTCACTTTCGACCCATCGGCATTTTCTGGGAGGGTAAAGCTTCGCATAAAGCTGCCGTATGCCCGCTCGACCCTGTGGTATTTCTTGCCCTTTTCTTCTTGCTCGTATTTCCGTTCTCCACTGATTGAGAGGACGTCGTCATGCACGTTGATGGTGATCTCTTCTTTCTTTAACTCGGGCAGCTCGGCTTTGACGAGGTACTCCTTCTCATCCTCCGTGATGTCGACGAGCGGCGACCATTCAGCAACCGACATGGCTTCCTTTTTTTCAGCTCCTCCTGCTATGGGTGCGCGTCCGAAGATTGTGGACAGTCGTTTTTCCATGTCTTCGAGTTCTTTCCACGGATTTAATCGTGCCGATGATTTCCATCTGGTGAGATCGGACATGACCGTGCCCTCCTTCTCTAGCTGACAGTCACCTTGGATTCCGTTCGCCTCCGTGTGGGAAAGATTGCATCGCCAATGCCACAACCATAGGGATTGAAAGAACAGGGAGGCAGCCGTACAGATTCAAGGAGTTGGGCGCCTTGTGTGAAATGGGCAGGAACAGGCAGGTCCCTATGCTGTTGCATTTCAGGACAGGACGCTTTGGTGGACTGTGGAATCTTTCACCATTCGCAATGTGTCGAATGGTACGAGTCGCAAGGATGATTATGCGGAATGTCCGGTGATACGCAAAAAGGACGGAGAAGAATTCGTGTGGATCACGGGGATCTGTTGTGAGTACAAGTGCTGCAGTGTAGAAATGACAGGGACGTCGCCTTGGCTGTCCGTCATTCGGTCAAGGAACGTGAAAACGGAGCGGCTTTCAAAGACACCAAGAGTGTGAAGAGGAGGTGTGGTGGAACAGCACGACCGTACGGCGACGAAGGTGGTGATTATGGGAGCGGCCGGACGCGACTTTCATAACTTCAATGTCGTGTTTCGTGACGATCCCGCCTATCGAGTGGTCGCATTTACTGCGGCACAGATTCCGAACATCGCGGGACGAACCTATCCTCCGGAGTTGTCCGGAACGCTCTATCCGAACGGTATTCCGATCCTACCTGAATCAGACTTGGAAGCGATCATTGCGGCCCATAGTGTTCACCAGGCGGTGTTTGCGTACAGCGACGTGTCTCATGAGGATGTCATGCACCTCGCCTCGCGTGTCCTTGCGGCGGGAGCAGAGTTTCGATTGTTAGGTCCGGATGCCACCATGTTGCGATCCTCTAAGCCGGTCGTCTCCGTCTGTGCCGTACGGACGGGAGCCGGGAAGAGTCCCGTTGCACGGGCGATTGCAGGATGGTTGAGAGCATCGGGGCGGCGAGTTGCCGTGGTGCGCCATCCCATGCCGTATGGAGATTTGATCAAGCAAGCGGTGCAACGCTTTGCCGCCATCAGTGACCTCGACGTGGCGGACTGTACGATTGAAGAGCGGGAGGAGTATGAGCCGCATATCGTGGAAGGACAGGTCCTGTATGCCGGTGTCGATTACAAGCGAATTCTTCGGCAGGCTGAATCGGATGCCGATGTCATCATCTGGGAGGGTGGGAATAACGATCTCCCGTTTGTCGAGTCAAATTTGGAGATTGTTCTTGTGGATCCCCATCGAGCGGGCCACGAACGAGGATATTTCCCAGGTGAAGTCAATCTGCTCCGTGCCGATGTGATCGTGCTGACGAAGGTCGATACGGCTGACGCAGATCACATCGCAGTGGTTCGTCGGGCGGCCTATGACGCCAATCCACATGCCCTCATCGTTGAATCAAGAATGCCGCTGACCGTGGATCGGCCGGATCTTGTGAGGGGGAAGCGTATCCTCGTCATTGAGGACGGCCCGACCGTTTCTCACGGCGGGATGGCCTATGGGGCCGGCGTCTTGGCGGCAAAACACCATGGAGCGGCGGCTTTGATTGATCCACGGCCGTCCGCCGTCGGGAGTCTACGCGACACGTTTAAGGCCAACCCACATCTGGAGTGTCTCTTGCCTGCGATGGGCTATGGAACCGAACAGCTCCGTGACTTGGAGGAGACGATCAAGCAGGTGGATTGCGAACTTGTGTTGATCGCGACACCCATTGACCTCCGGCGGCTGATCAACATCGGGCAGCCGACCGCCAGAGTCACCTATTCCTTTGAGGAAGCGAGCGGCATACTTCATGGGATTGTAATGAAGTCGTTCGCTGACAGTGGATGTGAGGTCTCACGATTGAACAGCCGTGATCCCTGTTGAGTTTTCGGCCATATCTCGCTTCGCTGAATCGGTCATGCCTCGCCACAGGTGGTCCAAGCCCGTTCTCCTTGCATACTCCACCGAAGCAGTCTATTTGTTGCCAAGGCCTGGCGCCATCGTTTTTGAGTCCCGCTCGTCGGCTTCGACGATGGGTCGGAGATACCCCCTTTTTCCCATGGCCGCCTCCATCCTCTGTGGTAGATTTCTGCGGAGACGGGTGGACGTGCCAGAGTGAGGTTCGTGATAAGGGGAATGGGTGAGGGGAGGGTGGTACATATCATTGGAAGTTGATACACAATCTTGACAAGAGTGACGGGGAGGCATAAGCTTAGGCCCGGTTGAAAACCTCCAGCAGAACTAAGATGGCCGGACTACCAAGATAGATTGCGCAGACGGAACGTGACCGTCGTGGGTGCTGTGAACAGGCAAGCCGGCTTGCCCATCTGATTGCCGGATGGTTGGAGGTGGGATTTCATTAAAGTAGTGGTGTAAAAAAAAGAAAGGAGTAGCCATGGATCCTTCTCTATTAACGTTTATCGTCCTTATGGCCGTCCTCGCGGGAGTAGGTTGGTTCATTTATAAGAAGGGGCAATAAGCCGCCTTCCGAGAGTATTCGGATTGTTTGGCGCTTTGTGGCTCGGTGCCGTATCCTGAAGTCTGTATCGAGGGGTACGTGATCGGGTAGCTTGAGTGTTATTGCCGAGTCACTCGCGTCATCCGAAGGTTCACTCCAACTGTCGATCTTCCGTTCCTCTACTCTCCCTGTCAGGATTGTGAAAAGTTTCCGTCAAATCTTCCTGAATCCCTAGTAATTTCTCGATGCAGGTACAGGAGTCTGGTGTTGCATGGAGCTTTTCCCGACAGGGAAACGTCTCTCCCGGTGAGTCTGTCTCCCAAGCACCCCACTTGTCGGCTACTTGGTATATGTGTCGATGCTTGCGGTGCGAAAGCGAGAATCCGGAAAGGCCCGGATTTCTTCCACGCCAGACGTTCTTGTGACGACATCACCGTCCAGCAACGAATGTCGTCTTCTTATTCTAGAATCGCTTTCGCCCGTTTCTGAAGATAGGCGTTGCGGACGGCACTGTAGAGGTCAAGGGTAGATTCTTCGACGCCTTGGAATTTTTCCAGATTCAGTGACCGGTCATTGACGACTTCCTCCACTTTTGCGGTAAGCAAGATGAGGGATGACGTCAGGCGGTTATGATGGGGAACGGCAGAAGGTATCTGGCTGATTTCAATCACGGGAAAGGCCAGCCAATAGATGGGGTTCATGAACACATCCCCGGCATATCCCACTAAGTCTCGTACGGTAAAGGGGGGATAGAGCGGGACCACCACATACGGCCCGGGAGGGACACCGTAGTACCCTAGGGTTTGACCAAAATCCTCCTCGGGCGTAATTAAATCCATGTCACTTGCCCAGTCGATAAATCCGGCAGCTCCCAGTGTGGTATTCACAAGAAATCGGCCGACCTCGATCCCCGCTCCCCGGAACTTCCCTTGTAAGACATTGTTGACGAGTCTCGGAACGAATCTCGCGTTGTAAAAGAAGTTGCTGACCCCTTCCTGCAGCAGGTTCGGCATGATCATGTCGTAGCCTGTGGCCACCGGTTTCAGGATCCAGCGATCCATCTTTCTGTTGAATTCGAAGACCTTGGTATTCATCGGTTCCCAGGGGTCGTATTCTTCAAGGCCCGACTCTCCTGCTTGGGCAAAGGGGTCGAATGGTTCTTCTTGTAATTCCAAGTCTATGGGGTCCGTGTCTGCCGCTGTCTCGACGGCAGATGCCTGTGCGAGTTGGGTGGGGGGATTCATGTGATCGGTGTGGAGGGACGGCAGGCTTCTTGAGGAAGCGGCCTGATTGGCACAGCCGATACAGAGTAACGCCGTTGCGAACAGTGCGAGCCCGACTATTTTCGTAGATGACTGGATCGGTGTGTTCTCTATCCCGGCCTTCATTCGTGTACTCCACATTCCGGTTGATGACGATCTGCATGTGTAAACAGGGTCAGCACTGTACCAAAAGTAGCTCTGATCGCCAATCATTTTTTCCGCAGATTGTCGGAACAACGGCCATTGTCATCTACTTACAAATCTTTTATTCTCTTAATCAGCATGGTGAGGTGCAGACGGATGTACTCAGCGTATGAGTTGAAGATTGCAAATCCGGTGATAGGGTAATCGGCGAACCGAAGTCATGACGGCGACGAGTCTCTCGCATTCACCCGGTGATACCTCGGCATTCTTGCGGATTGAGAATTGCAGTTTTGCTGATATGGGAACAACTCTAACTGGGTGGAGATCACGATGAAGGCTGTTGTCGGAATGGACGGGTCGAAGTACGGAGAATGGGCGCTTGAGTGGCTGTCGCAATTGCCGTTTGACCCATTGCCGAGTGTCGTGGGAGTTCATGGCGTCGACCTTCAATCGGAACCCGCGCCGCTCTTGACGCATCCTTCTATCAGCGGGACCGAGCCGGATGTCGCAGAGGCGATTCATTTTATTGAAACCCGAGCCAAGAAAGTGGTGGGTGATGCCCAACAGCGTATGAAAGCGCTCGGGCTCAAAGGTTCGGTGCGGGTAGAGCGAAAGGCGATCGCAAAGGCGCTCCTCAAGCATGCAGGGCACAATGGATTTGTGGTGGTCGGCAGTCGTGGCCTGAATGTATTGGACCAAGTCACAATGGGGAGTGTCTCAGCCGCCGTCACACTTCATGCGCCGTGTCCTGTATTAGTCGTGAAGGAGCCGCCGAAACCGATTCGGCGAATTCTTTTCGCGACGGACGGTTCGCCGTCCTCGGACAAGGCGAGGAGTTTCCTGACGAAACGGTTTCGTATTAAGCCGGACGCACAGCCGCTGGTCATCCTCTTGGTCCACATCATGCCCTTTTTGCGGTATCTCGCGGTCAAGGAAGCGGGAGAGAAGCTGCTTGCGCAAGAGGCGGCCAAGCTGGAAAAAGCAGGCTATCGTGTCAGGCAATTTCCGCGAGTCGGCCCGGCTGCCGACGAGATCATGAAAGTGGTGGGCCGTGAGCAGCCTGATCTGATCGTCACCGGTGCCAAAGGACGGAGTGCGGTTGCACGATTCCTTCAGGGTAGTGTGTCGATGAAAATCGTTCAGCGAAGTGATTGCTCCGTTTTAGTTATACGGTGACGGAATAGGTCCGGCATAAACCGGTTGGCTGTTCCGGAGAACATCCTCTCGTTTTGCGAGTGAGGAGCGTCCCCTTCACTCATCAAGAACTCATACACTTAACCAGGAAGTGTGAGAGGAGCCTCTCGTCGTATTGCACGAGAGAGACGCTCCCCTCTTTTACCTGAGGCGGGAAATGTGCACGCTCATCCTGCATCCGGTTTATTGGCCCTTTTTGTAGATAAACCAACCTACTACCGCGAGGACTGCCATAAGGGCGATAAACGTTGCCAGAGAAGGATCCATGATTACTCCTTTCGTTTGAACCGGTTATTCCTGCTACCCTTCTTGAGTGTTTTGATGTTCCATTGTCGGAGTCCCTTGACGGATGGAACTGCGACAGAAGCCTCTTCCTCGGCACCGTGAGTGACATCTCTACCCATCATGAAAAGACCGAGCAACTATCATGCTCAATCCATGTAGAGGTGCCGATTGTCATATCTTCAGAAAG
>JAOUPN010000382.1 GCA_029879905.1 Nitrospira sp.
CGGCAGAGGAAGAGGAGCAAACCCGTCTTCGCCCGTATCCCCCTATCATTCCCGGCCCCTACTGGGGGCCGTACTGGTATCCCTATTGGAGACCCTGGCCGTACTGGTGAGCGGGACGGGCTGGACGGGCGAGGCTCGCGGGACATGTCGCTTGAAAGTAATCGGAAGATACCACGTCGCGCGACTCTCGCATGTCCAGCACTTCGCGCTCATTTCAGACTGATCTTATGCCTGATGAAGTGGGGATCGACGATCACCCAAAGGGAAGGCTGGGAAGTCGGAGGGAGATAACCTCCGACTTCCCGCGTTGGTCTGGAGAAGGGAGGCACCCCCCCAGGCCTAAAGTGTCCGTGTTGCTATGTTTCCTGTCCGCACATCGAAACAACACTGGCCCCACAAAGTTCTCGACTCTGCTCTCCGGGCAGAATACCAATCGTGTGCTCCCAATCCCCGAAACAGTGAGACCACACGGCATCACAGCCATGGCTCCCTGCGAAGGCGGGTGAAAGAATCCCCTCACACCTTTCTCATACGGTGACTTGTCGTCGAGATGCCACCATTCCAGATGCAGGGTTGGGGCGGCGGCGTTGCCCTGCCGACCCTTTGAGAGGGAGCCTTTCCTGAGCCGTTTCTGCCGAGACCGATGCCCCGACACTGTGGTGATTGATCAAGGCAGCCACCGTATCGCTGAAAATTCTGAGGCTACCTGGGCCGATGCGAGTTCCACCAAGCTGGCCGGCTTCTACCCACCGATAGACCGTCCAACGGCTAACGTTCAAAAGCCGAGCCGCTTCATCGACTCGCAGCAACCGTTTGTTCATCAATGCCGACGATTCATCCATAATTGATCCCTCCTCATTCAAGCACGTGTTTCCTGAAGCAGTTTCAATAGGCGGTCATCTCACCACCCTTCCTTGTCTCCTTACAGAACAGCCAAGACCAATTAAGTGGTTGAGAATGTCCTCGCGTGTGATTGTGACTATTTAAGCGGCGGCGGACCATTCGATCCGCCGCCGCCTGTCGCGCAAACGTTCCTCTCCAACAATTGAGGAGTCCATAGCCACCCACAGATTCATTCCAAGCAGATGGTCATGACTGCTTCAAAGCGGTCAACTATGACGAGACCTGATTGCCCGCTGCGGCCATACCTGGGGAATAGAACATCACCGCTCCCGGATTAACCCCGAGTAACAGGCTATCCGTTATTTGGTTACTGGCGTTAATGAGTGACACCGAGCCGGTAGATCCTGCCCCCCCATTTGACACCAACACCGCGCTCGCATGGCCAGATCCATGCACCAGCACGTCGAAATTGTGGGCCGCAGCCGAAAGCAGATTGATCTCTGCCACCTGTTGAGGAGCAGCAGGGAAATTCGATGGATTGAATACAAAGAGACGATTCTTTTTCTGCGCAGCCTTTTGATTGTCATTTCCTGTTGCCGTGTCTGAGGCCAGTAAGTACATGCGCTGACCATCAGGCGTAAATTTGAATGTTGAAGGGACAACATCTAATAGGTCAGGAAGCTCTGTAATTGATAGTGGTCCAGGGGCACTGAGGTCTACCACAGCCAGCTTGCCGATGATGTGATTGGAATCAGTTGCAATGTCTCTCCCACGGAGAAAAAGAAATCGGCCATTAGGTGTTATCCCGTAAGAAATATAGGGAGTTGGAGACAAATCGAGCTTCCTCGTTATCGCTACCTGATTATGGCCTATCCCCGGCACGATGGCCTTAGGGTCGACCTCGACGATCTCTCTATAGGCCTCCTGGTAGCTATAGATCTTGCCCGTTAATTTTGACCAACGGATACCGTGTGGGTTGGAGCCGTTCGGCGTAAAAGGCACGATGAGATCCGTGAGGCTTTCATCGTCACAGGCTGATCCTGTTGGATTCAGGCTCCCCTGGCCGGAGTCGGTGCAAAGATCGAGTCTGGCAACCATTTGCCGATACGACCCAGAACCTTCAGTGTTGTTAATAAACGCCATCTGACCACCTTTTGCGTTCGTAACCACGGCGTACTTCGGAATATTCGAGTCGGTGGCAGTAGGCTGAGAGAATGCGGTGACCGCGTGACCGGATGCAAGCGTGCAGGTTGTACCAACCACAAACGGAGGATTTCCGCCCGCCCCAATGTGTGAGTTGTGCAGAACTGTGACCGAGGCGCCTATTCCTCCACAGTTAATGCTGTCGTTTCCGTTCGTAGAGTCGCCATCGTTCATCGACCAGATAACTTCTCCATCCGTCGGATCACGATAGATGTGGACGGGGCGGGTTCCTGTTTGATGATTCGCCTCCCAGATTGGTGTGGCTCCGCTGAGCGGGTCGATTATTGCCACTTTGTCCCCCGCAGTGAGATTCACGAACACCCATTCGCCATTGGATACTTGCATATCCCCCAGTACATTCCCCCCAAACTCATTGGAGGTCCCCATGGTCGATACGATTCTCAGGTTGCCTTGAGAGTCAGTCCCCACAACCGAAAGTGTTTTGCTATCACGGTTGTTGACGAAGGCAAGTGCCCCCTGCAGCGCCGCGCTGCCGTTGGGCGTCACATCTCCACTTGTCGCTGTGGTTTCTCCCTGACCGCACCCGACAAGGGCCGCCAAGGCCAATCCAAGAAATCCCACTAAACCGAATCTTGTGCTGTCATATCGACTGTCGATGAATTGCATGGTCTTATTTCCTTTTCGTAGTCAGCTCGATGGACTCATGAACCGCTGAGTAATTGGAAGGTTCTCGTGAGTCCGAAGACATAGCTGATCTGTTGTTCCAAGTTGCCGTTGAAATCGCGATAGATGGGAATCTGTGCGATAAAATAGAACGAGGCATGGCCCAAGAGATTCAGGTTGATCCCCGGTGAATAGGCAACATACCGTGAACCGGTGGTGGGAACGGCTCGAAATTTGATGGTGGGATCGAGCAAAATGGCTCGATCAAACGCGGAATTAAACTGCCACAGCGACGCATCCATGGCATCGTTCTGCATCCAGCGAAAATTGAACTGCTGGATCAACGTCAACCAGGGTGTCTTCTCCGAAGGAATAATATTGAGCCCGCCGCTGACGTTGACTTCATCCCCGAATTGGTACCCGTCGCTGTTCTTGAACGTATGCCGGTAACTGGCCGATAGAAACTGGTTCACCCGATGGGGAATCAGTTCGTACGTCTGATAGAACATCGGAATCACACCGAAGTTCCCGCGTCCGATCTGCAATGTGGATTCGGCCAGCGTCTCTCCCCGCGCAAACCGGCCGTAGCTGCCGGTCGGGAAGTCGACGCCGACCCCCAATACCATCATGCTTCGCAGCGTCGGCAACAAATTGTACTTCAGCGTAGCCCGCACGTCGCCGAGCCCCCGCTCACCGTAGGGCACCGGCGTGAGCCCTCCGATTTGCGCGTCGGACTTCACGTGCTTATAGGGAATCGCTACTTGCAGTCCAAGTCGTTCCGTCAAGCCGTAGTTGAGATCCAGCGTCGCCGTGCGCGTCGTCGTCGCGATACGATTGACGTTCAAATTCGCCAGCGTCAGGGTTCTCTCACCCTGATTGGCGAAGGGAATGCGTCCACCTTCCCCCGACGGCGCTTCCATCGGCGTGTAGTTGTAAATCAGAT
>JAOUPN010000383.1 GCA_029879905.1 Nitrospira sp.
GCGACGAAATCCTAACGAAGGATATGGTGCTTTTGACTAACCGTCAAGGACAACGCTGTTTATAGAGCGGACAAATTGAACCGGCATAGGACCAATGGTATAGTCTCCCCGTATGGCACAGGATCAACCCGTCAAAGCTCTCGTCATCGCGCTGGTAGATAATCCTGCAGCGGCGGTCTATTCGATCAACCGGCTCAATCCCGACATGCTCTGTTTCGTCTTGACGGAGGCCGGCAAGGCCCTCGTCGAGTCCGCCGTGCAGCCGAAGATCGAACGGATGCCGCGTCGATGGGACTGGATCGTTTTGGAAGAGACCGGGGATTTTGCGAGTTGCCATCAGACCTTGGCCCGTTCGCTGCCAGAGCTCTTGTACACGTGGGAGGTACAGCCGGGCGAGCTGGTCGTGGATATGACCGGTACGACACCATCCATGGCCGGGGCCTTAACAGTGGCAGCGTTGCCCTGGAGCTCCCGCTTGGTTTCTCTTAACAGAGCCCCAGAAGGGGCCGACGATGAGCCCATTGAACTGGACGGGCAGGCATTCGTCTGGACGCAAAGCAATCCCTGGGATGAGGCAGCAGCGGTGTCCCGTCGAGAGGGGTCCGACCTGTTCAATCGCGGCGACTTTTCAGCTGCCGCCAAGCTGTTTCGCGACGTGGAGCAGCGGGTGAGCGGAGGGGGAAAGCCTCTCCACCGTGCCTTGGCCGACGTCGCGGAGGGGTATCACCTGTGGGAGCGGTTTCACTATCGTCAAGCATGGGACAAGCTCAAGACGGCGGTGAAGGCGCTGGAGATGGCGGCGCTATGGGGAGGACCTCCGGGACTCAAACAGGTGCTTCCCGGCATCAAGGCGAACGCGGGGTTTTTGGAGCGGCTGGTGCTTGATCCGGCGGAAGTCAAAGAGTTGCTGTTGTTGGATCTGTTGGCCCATACCGGTCGACGGCTCCATGCCGGGCGTGACTCCGAAGGGGCGATGGTCGCACTCCTGCGCGCACTCGAAGCTTGTGCTCAATGGAAACTCTTCAAACAGCACAATATCAAAAGTTGGGACGTCCAGCCGGAACGGCTCCCGGAAGTTCTTCAAGAGACCTGCCGAACCTGCTATCTTGAAGACATTGACGGCAAGTACAAGTTGCCTATGCAGGCTCAGTTTCGTGTGTTAGCCGGACTGGGCGATCAATTGGGGCAACTATTTCTCCGTGAGTGGCCGACGATGAAACCGCTGCTCGATGCCGCCAATCATGCCGTGCTCGGCCACGGGTTCGAACCCATTAAAGGCGAGCGAGTGCAGCAACTCTATAACGTGGTTGTGAAACTCTCAGGCGTGAATGCCAGTTCACTCCCGACTTTTCCCAAGCTCGACCTGTCCTAATATTCAGCCTGTTCGGGCATTCTAACCCTTCCAAGACTTACCTGTCTTTGCATGAAGCCACGGCCGGCATGCTGTGGGATCTCACGTAATCAGTGTATCCGTGTGCTCTTGGGTGGTGCCTAAAAACAGAATCTCTTCGGGCTCATGGCGTTGTCCTGATATCCTAGGCGAGTCTGTCCCGCGGCGGGACGGCCTAGGCGAAAGGATGCAGGCTCTATGAACGCAGAACTCCGAACGCGTACGGCAAAGCATGTGGCAAGAGTCACCCCCACGCCACAGGGAGCATCTCAAATACGACGGTGTAACTATGGAACGCCGCATGATGTCCGATTGCGGACGGCATTAGCCTCAGAGGGTCTGCATCATTTGGTGGAGCAGACGCTTCTTTCTCCGGAAGTCCACACGATGCATGCGGGCAAATTGGCTCGGCGATACCTGCGGCAATTGGCACAGGTGGAACGGTCGGTCCAACGCCAGCAACAAGATTTCTTAAAAATAAACAAGCGGTATGGAACGATCGTAAATCCCCGTGCCATCACGGCGCATGATTGGTTCCGTTTTGTGACCGTGCAACATTGTTTGGAGGTCTTGGATGTGACGAGAGCCTTGCACCAGATCCGTGTTTTCAAGGATCAACTTCGAACGGTCGTCGAAGGCTGTCGGGGACTCTGGTGTTTAGGTACGGTTGAGGTCGAGGTGGTGTCGTTTGCACTGATGCGCCGGCGTGCTGATCGATCTGACTCGGAGGAACACAAGCTCACCCTGTGTGAATCGTTGGAGGACCGCCTTCCGAAGCGGGACCAGAGAAGGCCGGTGTACTTCTTGATCCACTTTCACGGGATTGCCGTAGCGACTCGTCCTGGCCGCTTTGCGGACTTGGAAAAGCAGCTCAAGCGTGAGTGGAAGCATGACCCTCGCCAAGTGCAAGTCCAGCCGTTATCCAAAGTGTTCAACGGAAAGCCGCGGACACCAAGAGAGAGTCTGCTCGACATTGCCCGGTATATTACCAAGGGTGGGAATGATTGGACCAACAAGAAACCGTCCTTGCGATACAAGCTGGCATATGAGGATGAATCAGTGGAGACTGAGGACGGTTCGGGCCCGAAGAAGTCCAAACGGAATCTCATGTTGCAGCGAGGACCGAAGGAAGGGCGTGAGGATCCGTTGGCCATGACACAGTCGGAGATTTGTGCGTTGGCCAGTACCATTGACGGCATGATGGGGATGAGCCGCCATCGGAACGGGTACCTCGTCTCTGCCCGAGGCAAGAACAGAACGCGTATTGCGCCAGGGGCATGGACGCTCAATGGGGCGATCGCGGCGTAGAGCCGAAGATTGCGCTACGGAAGAAATTATCGGATTGCCTCTAACGTTTCTTAGTGGGTACGAGATACATTAGCCTGAGGAACAGCACGTTTCCATGCGGCTTCAACCGCTTTGTGGAGCATTGGAGCATGTACACTGTCATATGGGATCTTTAATGTTCTCTGCCCCACGCGATGGATGCAAACGTTACGATTATCTACTACAACTAACCTTTTTCGTATCACAACCCCTTGAATTGCGTTGAACGGAATGAGCACTTGTCGTTTCCAATAATTAATTAAGACCCCCTCATGCGTGATTTGGACTTGTTCAACTAAGCCGTAGAAGCTATATCCGACGACTAGCAGTGCGTAGGCAAGTACAAATACAAAGAGACTGATATTTATCCCATACACCCAGAACAAGTGCAAAAACCCAGCTATCGGGAAGAAGCATAAGGCGAGGAGAATTTTCCCCCCGTTAGAAAAAATTATAAATGTATCAGGATACTTACTTGCAAGATGTTCTCTCAATTGCTCATCTAATTGGCCAAAATTCTTAAGATCAAAACTAATGTGCATGAGATGCTGGCCATGAGTATTCAGCAAGTTATATCTCCGGCGCTTACAGTTCACGACTAGGCTCGCTATTTGCTCCCAGGGGACGCTACTGGATCGCCCTGAAGCTGACTCATAGATCAGCCCGGTTTCGGTGGTAGAGATCACATCATGCATGCGACGGTAATAATAGAAGCCCCAACCAACAAAGAAGATTAATAGGAGGGCGGTTTCAAGTTCCAAGTGCAACGGGTGAATGATGGCGCAGTTGCGCGTAGACTTCCAGGGGCGTCGCAAAGTCGAGACATTTTCGTGGGCGCGTGTTCAACCGATGGGCGATAGCGTTCAACTCGCGCTGGGTATAGCCCGACAGATCC
>JAOUPN010000385.1 GCA_029879905.1 Nitrospira sp.
ACGTGACGTATTCTTTATGAACAATAGTGACATGTATATGGACAGAAATTGGCAGATCCGGTTCTTATATGGATCTGCCTAAACATTGTTAGGCAGCAGAACCCATGTCTGCTCAAGTCGTATATGTCGATGTAGATGACACGCTGGTTCGCTTCAGCGGGAGTACGTGCATTCCGATTCCTGCTGCAATCGAGCGTGTGCGCAGTCTTTATCGCGAAGGCGCAACCCTCTACCTCTGGAGCACAGGGGGGGCGGATTATGCGAAAAGAATGGCAACAGAGCTTGGGCTGGAGAGCCTATTCGTGGCTTTCTTGCCAAAGCCGACACTCATCATCGATGACCAGCAAATTCACGAGTGGCGAGGTCTCCTCCATGAGCGGCCATTCTAGCTTTAAACTGCCCGCTAACAACGCGTTCGAGAGCGGACTTGCTCATCGCCTGTGGCTCTTCGCTCGCCACTGACGTGCCACCTGTTAATGCGGCGAGGCTGATGAGCGCTTTGGAGCGGTGAAATCTCGGCGCGGAACGTCCGCTTTTGGCCGATGACAGTCCTCAACCCAAAGCGGCTGTTCACGACCGACCGCTATCGGGGAGGCAGTCAAATGAGGGCGCCATCAATGCGAACTGGTCGCGCCTCTATCTCTGATTCGGTCCGCCGGGGCAGATACTCGTGTGGAATTCTCTTTAGGCCTTTCTTGCTTTCCTTACCGAACCTCGTAGAATTCATATCAAGGTTTGCTCGGCCTGGCTGGTTTTGACTGGAGGGGACGGTGTGATTGAAGGACCCTATTCTTCTATTCTTTCGTCGCGCAGTCATAGCCCATGGAGATTCCTCGAGCATGTGCGACTGGCAGGGACCCGCAAACCGTCGAGATGATTGATGGGCATGAAGGATCAAAAAGAATCAGTGCGCCGTGTGCTCAGAGAGGCGTTCTCTGATTGGCGAGCAAATCCAGACAATCACCCTTTAAAGCACGATGAATGTCTTGATATGAGAACTAAATTGTTATCAGTTCGAATCGAAGACGTTGATTACGTTCTTTCACAGGTTCTTGAGGACTTGCTTGATACCCACACCGGCAACGTGGGCCATACCGAATATGTCGAGAGTGTAGTGGACTTTCTCGATGTTCCCACGAGTGCTCATGATTTGGGGTTCTGGAAAGAAAGATTGGATCAGGAACACTTTGAGCACGTGCTGAACATAGACGAAGAGCTGCGCTCTGAAAAATATACTGCTTTGGAGCATATTACTCCACCTCAGGCCAGCGCACTGTGTGAGTGGCTACGATACGCACGCACATGGGCTGACCTTGAGGGGGATGTGGACCAGGTGGACTCTGCCTATGCATACTGGGCCAAGCGCACGCAGATTGATCGAATCTCCGATGTTCTTGCTGAAGAGGTCATTGGACTTCTCGAAAAGCTTAATGGAGGCAATAGGTATTGGGACTCACTGTATTGGGAATTCCAGGAGGACGCCACGCAAATGTTTGTGCAAGTCCTGCTAACAGATCGTCAGAACAATCCAGAGAATATTAAAGCGGCTACGTGTATTCTTAGATCCGTCCTATCTCCTCTCCTTCCATCTAATGGTGGCATGGCATCCTGGTGTGCTGTGATTGTATATGAAGGGAGCCATGTGGGAGGTGCAATCGGCGGGTTTAAAGGTGATTGGAAATCTCTTGGTATGGAGTGTTGATCTCTACATATCAAAAACAGTTGTTTTGGAAATCTTCTGCAGCCTCCATGGACCTTCAATTAAATCCAATCGATAGCGAATAGTGCTCTGGCAACGTGTTGCGCCCATCCTCGCAACGAATAGTTTCAACTAAATGCTTTGCAATTCAGTCAATCTTAGGATATGCCGAGCTGACACATGCATGTTCAGATGGATTGCGCAAAGCGGCCTTTCATGCCCTGGCTAGGTAGCCTTATTTATCTTGGGATAGCTGTCTCAGGGGCAACGAGTGCTGTAGAAGCCGCCTCCATTGAAATTACTTCTGAGTTCATCCTCAGGGAGGCCTACGAATCAGCCCTCCAAATTCAATCTGAATCCCATCGGCGGGACACGCTGCTCTTTATTTCGCAGGCCCAGGCAGAGGCCAACGATTTGCCCGGCGCACTTGTCAGTATTTCTATGCTGCCACCATTTTCTGGATCAGGATTTCCCTCTACCAAGGAAGGCGCAATCGCAACTGTAGTAAGGATTCGTGCGGAAGTCGGAGATGTGTCGGGTGCGCTCCAAGCCCTGACTAGGATAAAGAATGCTGATTCCGTCAGAAATGGCGCTCTTGCCGACATCGCCGCTGCGCAAGCCAGAAAGGGAGAAATCGAAGACGCGTATCAAACCATTGCCCCCGTTCGGGATGTATCCGACCGAGCCCATGCCCTGAACGCGATCTCAGTGGCTCTAGCGCAGTCCGGAGATGATCAAGGCGCAGTACAAATTGCTAACTCAATAACGGACGCATATTTTCGTAATGCTGCCTTGCAGGTCGTTGCCAGAATCCAAGCCCAAAGAAACGACATTTCGAGTGCGCTAAACACCCTCACGCATATCCCGCCGTCTCACGAAGATGAACGGAATGAAGTCCTATGGTCTATTGGCATCGCATACGCATATGCAGGTGATTTTGAGAAGGCGATGCACACGGTGAAGTCTCTGAAGGGGGACGATGACGCACTGTTGGATATCGCAGAAATTCAAGCGCAGCGCGGGCAAGCCACCGAGGCCCGAAAACTTGCCCATCTTGTCCAGGAGCCTTGGAAACAGGCCATCGGGCTGCAAGGGATTGCTCGGGCGTTGATGCGGGCCGGATATAAAGAAGAGGCAAAGAAGACGTTGCAGCTGGCTGACAAGACTGTGAAGCGTGAGAAAAGTCACTATTTAAAGGCGCATGCCCGGATGCATTGCAGTATCGCAAGAGCAGTTCTAGGAGATGTAGCTCGTGCTCTCCGATTGGCGAACACCCTGCCGAACCAGGAAGAGCCCCATGATGTCCCCAAACGGATTAAGGCTTTGATGGAAATCGCTACCGTGCAGGCAGCAGCCGGTGATCTGCCAGGGGCATTTCAGACTGCCGAGGTGATTTACCAGAATATCCTTACTGCCAATCTTGTACCTCGCTATCTCCCTAGCCAGATTCAGCAATCAGTTCGACGTTCTGTATGGCCCAAAATTCTCAAGGCGGCCGCCTTGGTGGGAAACGATCGTGAGGCACTGAACCGCGCACGACAAATCACCGATCCGGAAATTAAGGCCGAGGCTCTTTTGAAAGTCGCAGAAGGTCTGCTTGAAAAGACACGGACTCGCCCATCCGTGCCGTCCATGCGGCATCACCGATTCGGGTTTCCTATTTAGCAAATTGTGCTCACTCCCACCCCAATCCGTACCATTCCAGCCAACGATGTAATTTTGCCTAAACCGTTGGTGGGATTGGGTTGGAGAAAAAAAAGGACATTCTACTTTTCTTCCCAGATATTTCCTGGGAAATTGATGCCCCGCAGTTGTAACCTTTCTCACCTCTTACATGTGTGGAGCCTCAGACCATACACCTACTTCACCAAGCCAGTTCAGCTTCAAAGGCCAGGTAGTCGTGGTTTCCTG
>JAOUPN010000384.1 GCA_029879905.1 Nitrospira sp.
ATAGGCACGGGACCACCGCAAACTATTGATCGCAGAGGGCCTGTTGCTTGACAGGGGAAAAGCATTCTTGCTAGCTTGCCGCGTGGTCTTATGAGTTAGGGTCATCTAATTATCTATCCCTTCCAGGCTGGGCCTTCCGTGAATTTTCAAGATTTGATCCTCACACTGCACGAATTCTGGGCTGACCACGGCTGCGTGGTGCAACAACCCTATGATGTCGAGATGGGGGCCGGTACCTTTCATCCTGCGACTTTTCTTCGTTCGTTGGGCCCTGAACCGTGGCGATCGGCCTATACGCAACCCTGTCGCCGACCGACCGACGGACGGTACGGTGAGAATCCGAATCGCCTGCAACATTACTATCAGTATCAAGTCGTGCTGAAACCTGCGCCTCACGACATTCAGGATCTCTATCTGGAAAGCTTGGCTCGATTAGGCATCGATCCCAAGCGTCACGATATTCGTTTCATTCAGGACGATTGGGAGTCGCCGACGCTGGGAGCTTGGGGGCTTGGGTGGGAGGTCCGTCTGGATGGGATGGAAATCACGCAATTCACCTATTTCCAGGAAATCGGTGGGATCGAGTTGAGTCCGATCACCGGCGAAATCACCTATGGGACCGAACGTATCGCGATGTACTTGCAGCAGGTGAACAATGTCTTTGATCTGGCATGGACGGATTCGATCACCTACGGCGACATTCATCATGAAACTGAGGTGCAGGGCTCTCGGTATAACTTTGAAGAGGCCGATGTGCCGATGTTGATGCAGTTGTTTCAGTCGTATGAAGCCGAATGTCAGCGCTTACTTGCCGACCCCGACAAGCGGTTGACGTTGTCGGCCTATGACTATTGTATTAAGTCGTCGCATGCGTTCAACCTCTTGGATGCGAGGGGTGCCATCAGTGTTGCGGAACGGACCGGTTATATTGCGCGGGTTCGGGCCTTGGCACGACAATGCGCAGGGCGCTATACCGAGGAGCGTGCAGCGATGGGCCATCCGTTGCTCAATCGAGAGGTGCGCCCTGGTACGAAGAAGTCCGGCGGATTACGGCCACGGACGAGAGCAGGTCGGAAGTAGGTCCTATGGCGACTCGAAAAAAGACCGGGCAGTCGGCTGCCCTGGCAAAAAAGACAAAGAAGACGTCTGCCAAGGCCGAAGCAGAATTGCTACTGGAGATCGGCGTCGAGGAATTGCCGTACCAATTTATCGTTCCCGCCTTGGCAACCCTCAAGGAGTCCGTCGAGCGGCTGTTGCAGGAACAGCGGTTGGCGTTTCACACCGTTCGCACAATGGGAGGGCCGCGCCGATTGACGCTTGTCGTCGATGACCTGGCTACCAAGCAAACGTCGGTGACGAAAGAAACGATGGGACCATCGAAAGCTGTCGCATTCGATCAGGCCGGCCAGCCGACAAAGGCCGCAATCGGATTTGCCGCAGGGCAGCAGGTTGCCGTTCATGATCTGCAAGTCAGGCAGACTCCCAAGGGAGAATATCTGTGTGCGGTCAAGCACGAAGCGGGGCGTCAGGCCAAATCGGTGTTGACCGAGGTGCTCCCTCATCTGGTATCCAACCTCGGATTTCCTAAAGCCATGAAATGGAATGAGACCGGCGTACGCTTTGCCCGTCCGGTCCGTTGGGTCGTGGCCCTCTACGGAGGCTCGGTGCTTCCTGTCGAAGTCGCCGGAATCAAGGCGTCGAATCGAACCAGGGGACATCGTGTGTTGGGAGGAGGGAAGTGGATTGAGGTTCGAGATGCGGCGTCGTATGTGCGGATGTTGGAACGTCAGGGTGTTCTTGTCGATCCTCAGCGCCGGCGTGATGTGATCGAAGAACAGATTGCGGCGTTATGTCGCAAGACCGGATTGCATGTGAATGATGATGTGTCGTTGCTCGATCAAGCCGTGTATACGACCGAGTGTCCCGTTGCGATTATCGGGTCATTCAAGGACGCCTATTTGGATGTGCCGGAAGACATTCTCATCACATCGATGAAGGAACATCAGGGCTTCTTTTCCCTGAGACAGAAAGAGTCCCGTAAACTAGCCCCCCATTTTATCGCCGTCGCGAACAATCGCGTCAAGGATATGTCTCTCATCCGGGAGGGCAATGAGCGGGTGCTGGCGGCAAGACTGGCGGATGCGAAGTTCTTCTTTGACGAGGACCGAAAGGTACGTTTGCAGGAACGGGCAAAGAAATTAGCCGGCGTCACGTTCCATCAGAAACTCGGGACGATGGAGCAGAAGCAGGAGCGGGTGAAAAGGCTGGCCGGCTTCATTGCCGCGCATCTGTGTCCGGACCAGGAGGAACTTCGGCAGGTTTGTGATCGGGCGGCTTCCCTGTCCAAGGCCGACCTACTGACCGGCATTGTGGGAGAGTTTCCGGAACTGCAAGGAATCATGGGAGGCGAGTATGCGCTGCACGAGGGGGAATCGTCTGCGGTAGGACAGGCCATTCGCGAGCAGTACCTTCCCAAGGCGCTAGAAGGGGATTTGCCGGAAACACTCGCCGGACAGGTTCTTTCATTGGCGGATCGATTGGATTCCATCGCAGCATTTTTTCATGTCGGCATCATGCCGACCGGATCGGAAGATCCGTTTGCGCTCAGACGGCATGCGACGGCCATTGTTCGAATTGTGCTTGAAGGGAATCTCCGAACGGATCTGTCGGCGCCTCTCCGTCACGCGACACGTCTGATTGCGGGTGACGGCTTCAAGGGACTGCCGGACGTCGAAGCTCAAGGGGTACGCCGAATCACGGAATTTCTTTTGGAGCGGGTTCGACATTACTGTCGGGTCGTCCATCTCCTACGGGACGATATTATTGATGCCGTCATTAAGCCGGTCGGTGACAGGCCGTTGGATGTGGTCGATCTTGTCTCGAAAATGAAAGCGCTTGAGGCGGTTATGGTGAAGCCGGAGTTCGACTCCTTGATCGTGGGCTTCAAACGGGTACATCGCTTGGTTGAGAAGGAGCAATGGGCATGTGAGCCGGTGGATACGGCAAGGTTCCAGAACGACGCAGAGGCCGTGCTGCACAAGGCTGTGACGGATCAACGGAGCAGAATACAGGAGTTCGTCGAGGCCGGGGAATACGGGCACACGCTGGATGCGCTGGTCAGCCTCCGCCCGGCTATTGATGAGTTTTTTGCGGCGGTGATGGTCAACGCGGATGACCAGGCCGTCCGGACGAACCGATTATCACTGTTGAAAGAGGTCGATACACTGTTCATGTCGTTCGCGGACTTGTCGCAGATTGTGGTACAAGGAGGCTAACGCGGGGTCGTACCTGTGTCCGCTGGGGACAAGCCGTGGTCGACAACCGCAGCGCACATCGTCGACGCGCTGAACGAACTGTAAAGGAGACGCAGGCGTGGGGAAGAAATACGTCTACTACTTTGGCGATGGGAAAGCCGAAGGCACCTCCAATATGAAGGAGTTGCTGGGCGGCAAGGGAGCAGGTTTGGCGGAGATGACCAATCTGGGCATTTCAGTCCCGCCAGGATTTACGATTTCCACCGAAGCCTGTGTCGAATACTACAAAATCGGCAAGAAATATCCGTCGGGCATGTGGGAAGCATCTCTTCAGGCACTGAAGCGCGTCGAACGGT